>DATJPT010000009.1 GCA_035506275.1 Bacteroidota bacterium | reverse complement strand
AAACAGTCCGCAAGGTTCGCCGCTACGTTGAACTCCCCGCCGCTGACATGGATCTGGCATTCCGTCGCCTTCCTGAATGGAATGATGCCCGGGTCGAGTCGGTGGACCAATGCTCCCACGGAAACGAAATCAAGTCCCCCCGCCGCGGGGATCTTCATACCATAATTCATCGATGCTCCTTTTTAGTCTTGCTCATGAGATGCTGCAGTTATGCAGCATTAAGCTTTTTATCTTCTCTAAGCCGGTACAAATGCTGTCCGGCATTTTCGACAA
Organism: Bacteroidota bacterium; assembly: GCA_035506275.1. NCBI lineage: Bacteria > Pseudomonadati > Bacteroidota > Bacteroidota bacterium. The sequence goes on along the minus strand of DATJPT010000009.1, from coordinate 286,305 downwards.
CTAAAAGATCTCCGTTTTGATTTGCCTTCCATTCCGCGACATTGATCGACCTGTAATCGACATATCCAAGGTTGACGGCCTCACAGACTTCTTTGGAAATTGAGGTGGCGAGTGTGACCTGAACGCGCGGGCGCTCTATTCCATTCTCAAACGTGCCGATCCCTTTTACATTGGTCGAGTGCGCAAGAATGAGCTTCGACATTCCTGAAAAACGATCCCATTGTTTCGTAAAATAGTCCCGGGTATGATATCCGACCTTGCGGATTTCTTTCCCATGAGTGTACGAAATTTCTTTGATGTGCGGAGCGTAGATAATGACTTCTCCGCCGTCGGCGACGATCGGCTCATGCTTATACATCACTTTTCCGGCGACCCAGATGTCATCGTAGATTTCCGGAGCGAGCCCGAGTATTTGTGGATAGCCATGATCGACATACTTGATGTGAATCCTCGACGATACATCAGCTGCTCTTCCCCATGCTTCTTCCGGCGAACCGATAAAAAGCGCGGTAACAGAATGATCATCCACGACGTATGCGAAGCATATTCGGGGAACCGAAATAAGCGAAGCGGCCTTATTGATGACGCGGCGCACCGGCGTATCCTTGATGCCGTTGACAGCGGGATTGGTGATGAGGGCTCCGATCCAGTGGAAGGTCTCGATGATCTTTTCTCCGCCGATTCCGGGAAAAAAATACTTGTTTCCGCCGGCGAATCCGACCGTTTCATGCGGCACGACCGGGCTGACGACAATAAGCTGGTCGTAATCAAAGATCCTTTTATTGATCGTGATATCCACCGCGTCTGTGAATAAACCAGTGGAAAGTTCCGTCATATCGGACGCAGAGATCATGCCGATGGTCCGAAGTTGCGCCGGGTCGTTGTGTGCGTGGTTGAAAAATCTCGTCTTGGCGTATTTGGACGAATGCTCTTCGGCGGTAATTCCGACATGGCGCAGAATAATCTCATCCTCAAGAGGATGATGCGTGCCGGTCGCGATCAGGTAATCGAGAGCTTTGACTTTAGGAGAGAGGATCTCTCCGAGCGTTTTAAAAAAGATGGGGAGATGAGCGTGTCTTGTTGTATCGGGAATGATGACCAGAACACGTTTCCCGTCCAAAGGCAATTCAACAAGCGCTTGCTCGCTCAGCCTATAGATCTCATCTTCAGCGTTTTGATGCGGGATATTGTCTCTTCCAACCATCATATGTTATTAGTCTCCACCAAACTCAACCCGGAACCCGATCGTCTTCAGCGGTTCGGCTAATGACGCCCAGGCCGGCGACAATTCAACGGTCGAGTTAAAAAATTCGCGCCGCACTCCGTATCCTGAACGCAATCGCTGAAAGAACGAGCGGCGTTCATCCGGTTTGACATTTGCAATCCCTCGTAACGATCTGTCATCGGTTTCGATGTCGTAACACTTGCTGACGATCTCACTCAAGATGTCTTCTTTCGATCTCGAGCTCGATGGAACGACGATCCGTCCGGCGGCAGGGGTTGGCAGGGAGTTCCCGGGTGTCCACGAGTCGCTTTCGCCAAAGAACTTGCAGGCGGCGGAATACGTCATTTTCACCGCAGCAAGCTTTCCATCATAGGAATATCCGGCGATATGCGAAGTCCCCAAATCGACCTTGCCTAACAACTCGACATCGATGACCGGTTCTCCTTCCCATACATCGAGAACGACGCCCCCGAGGTGATGCTGATCAATGGCATTCTTGAGCGCGCCGCCATCCACGACAGGGCCGCGCGATGTATTGATCAGGACCGCCCCCCGTTTCATCGCAGCGATGCGCGTCCCGTCAAAAAGATGATACGTCGGGTCGCTTCCCCCTTTTGTCAGCGGGACGTGAACGGTGATAATATCGGCTTGCATCAGTTCATCCAGCGGGAGAAACGCCGGATTGTTGCTCGAGCGTGCAAGCGGGGGATCGTTCTGCAGTACTTTCATCCCCAGGGCCTTGGCATTCCTCACGACCTTGCTCCCCACGTTGCCAACGCCGACGACCCCTAAAGTCTTCTCCGACAGCACGAACCCCTTCCGTTTCGCCATTGTGAGCAGCGCCGCAACAACATACTCAGCAACGGAATTTGCATTGGAACCGGGAGCGCTTGCGAAGCCGATATTCCGTGAAGCGAGATAGGCGAGGTCGACATGATCGGTCCCGATCGTCGCCGTTCCGACAAATCTGACATTGCTTCCTTCGAGGAGTTCCTTGTTGACCTTCGTTTCCGAGCGAATAATGATCAGGTCGGCGTCGTGGACCGCGTCGCGCGTGATCTCGCGTGTCAACAAAGGGTGGACGTTGCCAAATTGCCGGAAGGCCTCTTCAACGAGAGGATTTTTATTATCGACAACAACGTGCATACACTCTTTCCACAAAGGCCAGCCGGTGTTGGGTGGCCAACGATGTCATGTCTTTTTGTGAATCAGATCGTCATACTCGTAAAGCCGCCGTCAACGGCGATCATCGCACCGGTAACGAACGAAGAAGCTTTTTCCGAAGCAAGCCAGAGAAGCGCCCCTGATAACTCTTCCGGCTCGCCATACCGCCCCATCGGCGTATGGGCAAAAATCGACTTGCGCCGTTCTTCCGTCAGGATCTTTCGATTTTGAACCGCCGGGAAAAAACCGGGCATGATCGCATTGACGCGAACCTTATACGGCGCCCATTCCCGCGCCAAAAACCGGGTCATATTGTTGATTCCGGCCTTTGATATAGAGTAGGTGAACACACGAGAAAGGGGAAGCTCGGACGAGACCGATGAAATATTGATGATGCTCCCCCCGGATTTTTGCTCGATCATCTGCCGGCCGAGAACACGGCACGAGAAGAAGACCCCTTTGAGGTTCGTGTTGAGAATTCTTTCCCACTCTTCTTCCGGGATGTCAAACACGGGGGTCGGCGAATTAACTCCAGGAGCGTTGACGAGAATATCGACCTTTCCCCACCGCGCCAACACTGCGTCTTTTCCTTCGAGGATGCCCCGCTCCGACGACGCATCGAATGAAAATGCTTCTGCGATCCCTCCGGCTTCCGTAATGGTCGTCACGACATTGTCCGCACCGGCCTGATTATTGTGGAAACCGACGGCGACCCTGGCAGAAGCGCGCGCCAGTGTCCGAGCCATGGCTCCCCCAAGCACGCCGCTGCCGCCAATCACGACAGCGACTTTATCCTTCAGGTCAAAGAGATTTTCGACATACGACATGATAATCTTCTGAATGCAAATAAGGGACGATGGTCACATTTCAGATCAAGATACGAAAAAAGAAACAATGATACCGAGGCGTCCATGCGGTGCGAAAGATCTCTGCATGCTTTTCACGCAAACTCAAAATATCTTTTTGCGTTGTTATAGCAGACATCTTTCACGAGGCCGCCGACAAGGCCGAAATCGTCGGGGAGCAAACCCTGTTCCATTTCCCTGCCGAGAATGTCACAGATCAAACGTCGGAAATACTCATGTCGAGGGTATGACAGAAAGCTTCGCGAATCGGTCAACATCCCGACAAACTGACTCAGCAATCCCATGTTGGAAATTGCATCAAGTTGGCGGGTCATCCCGTCCTTCTGATCAAGAAACCACCACGCCGCGCCGTATTGCATTTTTCCCTGAATGGAGCCGTCCTGAAAATTGCCGACCATCGTCGCACACACCTCGTTATCGCGGGGATTAAGATTGTAGATGATCGTTTTCGCCAGTTTTCCCTCCTTGTCAAGCCTGTCAAAAAATTTTGCCATCGACTGAGCAATGGGCAAATCACCGACGGAATCGGAACCGTTGTCGGGGCCGAAAGCGCTAAACAGTCGGGAGTTGTTGTTCCGCATCGCGCCGATATGAAATTGTTGAACCCATCCCTGTTCCCAATCCATCACAGCCAATTCATACAACATGGCAGACTTGAATATTCTTGTTTCAACGGAATTTACATTCTTTTTCTGCAATAGCTTTTTGAAAATGGCCTTCACCCGGGATTCGGTGTATTCGTCCGCATAGATCGTTTCAAGCCCGTGATCGGAGAGTTTGCAGCCATGTTTGGCAAAAAATTTATGCCGCGCTCGAAGAGCGTCACGGAATGAATCGAATGACGTTACCGTAATGCCGGAAATTTTTGAAAGGGACCTGACGTATAATGCAAAAGCTCCGGCGTCCTCAACGGCAAGCGCTCTGTCCGGGCGGAACGCCGGAAAGAGCTTTGCTCCGTTCGGTTTTTTTGAATACTGCTCATGATATTCGAGCGTATCAATGGGGTCGTCCGTGCTGCAGACCACTTCAACGTTCATCTGCCGTAAAATTCCCTGCGTGGTGAATTGAGCGGTAGCAAGTTTTCCGTTGCATTCATCCCAGATTTCCTTCGCCGTTTCTCCGCTGAGCAGTCGATCGGTGATCCCAAAAGGGCGCTTCAGTTCAAGATGCGTCCAGTGATAGAGAGGGTTGCGGAGCGTTTTAGGAACGGTCTCCGCCCATTTCTGGAACTTCTCCCAATCGCCGGCATCTCCGGTGATATATCGCTCCTTCACTCCGCATGCTCTCATTGCCCGCCACTTGTAGTGGTCTCCTTTGAGCCAGGCGTCAGCCATATTCTCAAATTGCCTATTTTCAGCAATATCTCTCGGCGAAAGATGGCAATGGTAATCGATGATCGGCAGTGTCTCGGCATAGTCATGGTAGAGGCGCTGCGCCCTTCGCGTTCCAAGCAAAAAGTTGCTGTGTGCAATACTATTTTTCATAGAAGGATCTTTCCAGTTTGGTGTACCAACGATTCGTCGAGTATCAAGGTAAGAATTTTTATCTAATGGTTCAAAACGTTTCCCTTCGGGGGCTTATTTTGGTTGAATCTTCGAGGGCGCGGGATGGTGGAAAATAATACAAATGACTATATTCAATTGCCCACTCCCTTTTGGAACGCACGGTAAGAACTGAAAACAGCCTTGTTGTCTATCGATCGCGGCAGAATACGTTTTTTCCCTTTTGTCTCATTGGAGCAAAAAACAATTTGAAATGAATTCATCGTCCACTGTTTTTCTCTCATCAAGGAGGTTGTATGGAGGTTATGGATCTTTTAGGCGCCCTTTTCCGCTGGTTCCATATTATTGCCGGACTGCTTTTTGTCGGATTGAACTGGTGGTTCAATCTCGTGTTCACACCGTTCGCGGGAGCGACGGACGGTGAAACACGGAAGAAGGCCGTTTTGGAACTTGTTCCCCGCGGGCTTTACTGGTTCAAATGGTCCGCGATTTATACCGGCATCTTCGGCCTGTTTTTGTTGATCGTAATTTTTTATATGGGAGGTATGACGATCGAGGCTCAGCAGGCATGGACAACGGGAAGTTACATCATGGCAATTCTGGTCCTCCTCATTTATAGAGTCTACGTCGTCCTTGCAAACAGCGCTCTTGGAAAGGACCTGCGCATGATGGGTGCGATCGGTTTTGCCATCGTCGCCGTGATGATCTTTGGGATGATCGCATTCGGCAACTTCAGCTACCGTGGATATGTCATCCATCTCGGCGTGATGTTCGGCGTGATCATGATCGCAAACGTCTTCGAGACGATCCTGCCGTCGCAGAACAAGATCATTAAGGCGATAAAGGGGGGCGCCGTGCCCGACCCGCTTCTCGTATCTCGGATCGCTCAACGCAGCCAGCACAACATGTATCTTTCTGTGCCGCTGCTATGGACAATGATCGAAGCGCACACTGCGGTCCCCGCAGCAAACAGCTGGCTGTATTTGCTGGCGGTCGTTGCGTTCGGATGGATCATGGTCGCATACGTGCTGAAAAAAACGACGAAGGTTCAAGGGTAATTCCATAAGAGGGAGGACGAATCCGGGAGCGTTGCATCAAGCTTTTCTTGCATAGACAGGGAGATCAAACTCCTTCCCTAACACGGAAGCAAGCCCCTTTCCCTCCCGGCTGAATCCCCAATAGAAGAAACATCCGATGGGATGTTTTCTTTTGATCGCTTTGATCGATTTACGGAGGAGACGCTTCGCCAGCCCTTTTCCCCGTTCCTCGGGAAGGACAAGCACGGAGCACAGATAAAGTGCGTCGTACTTTATTTTCAGGGGCGTTTTCATCAAGAGATCCTTCTCGCTGATCTTCTTTGAAATGAATGCTTTCATAAGCGTCGAGGTGGTGGGGAGCACAAGCGCCCATGCAATCGGCCCCTTTTTATTTCGGATCTCCCCCATCGTATTCGGATGAATGGATCTCAGCAGTTCCATCGTCTCGGCGCCGACGGAAATTTGCATCGGATCGCTCTTCGCCTCGAAAAACTCATCGGCGAGCCGTATCATCCTTTCAAGATTTTCATTCTTCATACCATCCCCGTTACCTACTTTCGCAGAAGCGCAAATTTTCCTTTGATAGATTCGCCCGGGATCTGGATAAAATAAATATAGACCCCCGAAGAAGCGGGTTCGTTGTTGTCTTTCATTCCGTTCCATTGAAACACTTCCCCGCCGATCAATGTCGACAAGGTTGTCGTCAGCACTCCCGAGTACACCCGTTTCATGTCGGAAGAAAAGATCGAGAGAGTTCCTTTCACCGGGGCTGATCCGTTCACCGGAAAGCTGATCTGGTTGGATCCGTTTGCCCGAAACGGATCCGGGAAGGGAGTGTTGATCGGATTTCTGCCGACAAGAACTTTCGAATACCAATTTGAAGGGTCGGGGACATTCAAGCTCGCCGAAAGGCTTGTATTCGCCTGTTCCGAGAGGGTGGAAATGTATTGAAACAAGCCGCCGTATCCCGTGACGGCAGAATCTAACTCAATGTTGGAAACGACAAGCGGCTCGTTTTCTGTCCCGAACCGGATCGAATAATAATTCGAAGCAAGAACGGGAAGGCTGCCGCCGACCGATTGCGACGGCGGAGAAAAGTTGACCGCCGACGAGATGATCTCCGGATACAGCGCCCCTTCAGGATAGTAAAGGGTCGAATCGCTCCTGGCGCCGGTAAAGTAATTCCAGACCGTCCATTCCGCGAAAGCGCTCTTGAAGCTCGAATAGTACGGCCCCCTTTGCAACGCACGGTCGATGGCTTGGAGCGGCGGGGCAACGGTTATTTCCTGCCATGATTGGAGTATGGCGTTTCTGCCGAAGCGCTTCGCCACGAAATGCGCCCAGATAGCTCTGCTGTACATGATGAAGTCGCCCGAATTGAACGGCGTCTGCGGATTCGCAAAATGTCCCTCGGAAGAACTTGTGTACTGGAGATAATCTTTTACCTGGGGAAAGACAACGTCTTCCATCCACACCGAAGTGATCTCATAAAAGAAAATATCGCTCGACCAGTAACCGTAGTTGCCGATCTGAATACTGTGATGCAGTTCGTGCGCAAGGGTTACGCGCAGCGCCGGAAGTCCTCTGTTGTATTCTGGGTCAACAAATTGAAATGCGTTGTCGATGGTCGTGAACGATGTCCACGTTCCGCCGTCTTGTCCATCTGGCTTTATGAGCAGAGCGCTGTCGGGCGTCGTATAACCGTAATCGCCAAGGTTGGTAATGTAAATATCGTGTTCAGGCCCTCCTCCCGCGTCGCCATCCGATGGAATCGGAAGGTATCCAAGAGTTTGAGTTTCAAATGACATGCAATAGTTGGCGATGGCCGCAACGGAGTCGGCAAACTGATCGGAGGTTCCGGGGATTTGCCGGTAGAGCGAATCGAGCATGGCCGGAGCGGCAGCTCCAGTTGTGTCATAATGAACTCGCACAAGCCCGGAGAGAATGCTCTTTTGGGTTGCAGGGCGGTCCAGAACTATTTGCAGCGCCGAACGTTCTTCCGGATTCAGTGCGTCCCGATGCCTGATGGCGTATGAAATGACCGGGAAGCCGCACTTCTCATGAGAGGTAGTTCTTTCGCCTTCTCTCATGAATTGTTTGAGATCCTCATAGCTCCGGGCCCTTGCTTCTGAATCATACTTCTGCGGAGGGTCATTTCGGCATATACCCTTCTGCCCGATGAAGCAAAAAGCAACCGCTATCAAAATTCTGTATGTGTTTTTCGACTTCATCATCTGCACATACTATTGTAACGAATGAACTGAGAGAATTCAAGCAACGGTCTAAGGAAGCAATCTCCTGTTTCGAGGACAGGTCGCACCGGACTTGGACCGGAACCTGCGTTCGTTACCTGCCGAGTCGAGCTCCGAATGGCCATATTCTTTGGTCCGCATTAAATGCAACCGGACGTTATCCGCACGGAGATGATTCGTGGCTTTACTCGGTTGCCTGAATTGATCGCCCAAAACTGGATCACCACTGAAGCGTCGTAGTGATAGCCCCGTTACCTGAGGTGGTTTCTCCGGGCATATTCCCGCAAAAAGATGAATTTTTAAGCCAAAAACTAGATATGGACGTGATTATGGGGTCCGAATCTCGTCTGTGCTGCCGGACCTTCTCTACGTATCTTTACGCCCGGCCATCCGCCACGAACCGTAGAACAAAAAATACGATAAAGTACCTATTGAAAATCCCTCCATCCGGATTAACTTACTACCTAATAATTGTGCCGGTAGATTTCAGATGTGCTAATCCCGATTCATAGGGAGGGAAAAAATGGGAACATCAAAGATCATTGTAGGACTTGGCGCATACGTTATGATCGGAATGTACACGCTGCTCTTCACGAACACCGACCAGGCCATCTTCAACGTTGCACAGTCCCAGTCGTTCCACGACCAGGCGCGGCAAATCTCCACTTCGGGGATCAAGTTTTCTGTCGGCGATGTCGGCGGCAATTCCGCTGCGGTATTCCCATCGGCTACGGTAAGTTTTAGCGGCGGAAGCGTTACGTATGCGGGAGACAGACCGGCCGGTCTTTCGGCGACGCAGATGCGCATTACTTCTACTGGCTCGTATAACGGATTTCAGGTAACGATGGTGGCCATCCTCCAGTATACCGGAGTGAAATGGACAATCCAACGGATCTATCAAGTGCCGGATCCGGCGGAGTATTCAAGGCTCAGTTAGCAAACAGATCGACCCCCAATTCTCCTCCAATGCGGTGCCTGGTGCATCGCATTTTTTTTTGCCAAGACGCAATGCGATCGGCATATATCAAAACTCGCGTTGAACCCTGCCGTCGACGAGGGTGATGACCCTATCCGCCATCGCGGCGAACTCCTTGTTGTGTGTGACGATCACAAACGTTTGATGATGTTTTTGTCGGAGTTGCAGGATCATTGAATGAAGAGACCGGGCATTCTCTGAATCGAGATTCCCGGAAGGTTCATCCGCCAGGATCAACTTAGGCGAGTTCATCAATGCACGGGCGACTGCCACGCGCTGCTGCTCCCCTCCCGACAGTTCGCTCGGCTTATGATCAAGCCGTTCTTCAAGTCCGACATCGGCAAGCAATGTCCGCGCCCGATCCAATGACGGAGCAAGACGCCCTCCGGCGATGAGGGCCGGGATAGCGACATTTTCTGCCGCGCTGAATTCCGGCAGTAAATGATGGAACTGAAAAACGAACCCGACCTCTTTATTTCTGATCGACGCCAGCGCATCGTCCTTCAGTTCGAAAATATTCTTACCCCCCAGGATCATCTCCCCCTCATTCGGCCGGTCGATCATGCCGAGAATATGAAGAAGCGTGCTCTTGCCCGCCCCCGAAGGACCGACGATGGCAACGATCTCTCCGGTTTCGACCTCCATCGAGACGCCTTTCAGCACAAGCAGGGATTTCCCTCCGCCTGCCTCAAATTGACGATGAATATTTTTCGCAGAAAGAAGCATTATGAGTCCTGTCTTATTCCCATCGAATGGCTTCCGCGGGAAGCAGGGCTGCCGCCCGTCGTGCCGGATACAACGTTGCACCATAGCTCAGAGCGAGCGCCGCCGCTGCGACCGAAACAAAATCGGCCGGCCGAATTTCAACCGGAATTGCCGGAATGATGTACACCGTCGGATCCAGCGCAAACAAATGAAACTGTATCTGTGCATAACAGATAAGGAGCCCGAGGATGCTCCCGGCCGTCGTTCCGATGATGCCGACCAGCAATCCTTCATAGCGAAAGATGGAGATGATATCCCGGTTCGTCGCCCCCATCGTCTTGAGGATGCCGATGTCGCGCGTCTTCTCGATCACCGACATGGTCAGCGAGCCGAGAAGGTTAAAGGTCGCGACGCCGATGATCAGGCACAAAATAACGTAGGCCATCCACCGTTCGATCTTCATCACAGAATAAAGATCCTTGTGGAGGTCGTACCAGGTCATGACCTGAAAGGCCGAAGGAAAAGCTTCCCCTATTTTCTTCTTCATCCCGTCGGAATCGTTGATGTCTTTCAGCCGCACTTCATAACCCTGGATCGCATTCCCCTCCTGAAACAATTCCTGCGCCGACGAGAGAGCCATGTAGCCGTACAGCGCGTCGTAATCCTTGTTATTGGATTCATAGATGGCTGCAACCCGGTACGAACGAACGATGGGCGTGCCGAATCCGAGAAGTGCGCGCTGCGAACCGGCTGGACTGATCATCATAACGCTGTCGCCGCTTACAACGCCGAGCCTGTCCGCGAGCGTCATCCCGATCATCATATCCCGGGCGGCCGTATCCCGAAAATTGATCTTACCGAGCACAATGTCGTTTTCCACGCCGGTGATTTTATCGATGCTTCCCGGCTCGAGTCCGCGGATGAAAACAACTTTGCTCTGGCTTCGCGAGACGATCATGGCTTTGCCGCTGACGAATGCGCCGATTCCGGCCACCTGCGGGTCGGCGCGCAGCATGCGAGACACCCGGTCGAGATCCTGCTGCGCCGTCCGTTCTGTCCGCTGAATCCTGATGTGCGGGTCGAAACCGATCAGAATAGAAGTGACAAGGCCGTTAAATCCGTTGAAGACGGAGAGGACGACGATCAGTGCGGCAACTCCGATCGTAATGCCGGCGATCGAGATCACCGAGATCACCGTAATGAACCCGGCCCCTTTTTTGGAGATAAGATGCCGCTTCGCTATGAAGGACCTGAATGACATTAGTGGAACCGTATCGAACGAATAGGGTCAAGCCGTGCGGCGATCGCCGACGGAATGTACGCCGCGAGAACACATAGCACGAACGCGATCACCGAGACCAGGGCGAAATTTTCCCAATGGAAGAGGATCGGAACCTGCGTCATGAAGTAAATTGACGAGTTGAGCGCAAAGAAATGGAACGTCTGCTGGGCCCAGCAGACGGCGAAGGCGAACACGTTGCCGAGCATCGTCCCCAGCAGGCCGATGAACATTCCTTCGTAGAGAAATATTTTCTTGATGTCGGAATCCGAGGCCCCCATCGACTTGAGAATTCCTATTTGGTTTGTCTTTTCCATGACCACCATCAGCAGCGTACCGATGATGTTCACTGTGGCAACGAGAATAATGAGGCCGAGAATGATCGGCACCGGCTGTTTCTGCAGCTCGATCCAGGTGAATAAATTCCGGTACAGCTGGAACAGTGTCCGCGGATAATACGGGTAGCCCATAAGGTCCTGAATTTTTTCCGCGACGGCCGGCGCGGTGTCAATATCCTTCAACAGGACATCAAAACCGGTGGCCGTAGAGCCGAGCATGAAAAGCGATTGGGCAGCGGTAATATCGGTAAAGAGATAGACATCGTCGTATTCCGACATCCCCGATTCATAGACGCCGGTGATGACAAAAGGAAGTATTTTCGGCTGGCGCATTTCATAATAACTCCCCGTGAGACCGAAGACCGCGATCGTGTCGCCGCAGTGCGCATCCAATTTCTGAAGAAGCTTTTTCCCGATAACGCATGCAGCGATTTGTCCTCGGGAATGAAGGTCGTAGTTCCCTTCGATCATATAGTGCCGGGCCGTCGTAATATCGTTGGCCGGTTCCACCCCTTTGACCAGAACTCCTTCAACATCCTTGCCGAAGCTTACCATGCCCTCTTTGGAAACAAAGGGCGCAATAGACGCGATCTCCCGGATCGAGGTTTGCATTCTCTCTGCCGCGGAGTCATAGTTTTTGAACGTCTGTGTCTGGAAGCCCGTCACCTGAATATGTGTCGTGAAGCCCGCGACTTTGGATTTTATTTCGTGTTCAAACCCGGCAAGGATCGTGAGGGTAATGATGAGCGCAGCGACGCCGAGCATAATGCCGGCGATCGCAATGACGGTAAGAAAGGAAAGAAAATCTTTTTTCCCCGCCCCGTGCCTGAATTTCAAGTATCGGCGCGCTATGAACGAAGTGTAGGGCATCGGAAGGTACCCTTCCCTGCTAAGTGACGTTATTTTCCGCCATACATCATAAGGTACCCCTTAATGAATTTGTCGAGGTCGCCGTCCATTACGCCGTGCACATCGCTCGTCTCCACTTCCGTGCGGTGGTCTTTCACCATATTGTATGGATGGAACACGTACGAGCGGATCTGGCTGCCCCATTCGATCTTTTTCTTCGTCCCTTCGATGACGGCGAGCCGCGCCTCCTCCTCTTCGCGCCTCATTTGATACAGCCGCGATTTCAACATCTTCATTGCCCGTTCTCTGTTCTGAAACTGGGAGCGCTCCTCCTGGCATGCGACAACGACGCCCGTCGGAACATGGCGAAGGCGGACCGCGGTCTCCACCTTGTTCACGTTCTGCCCCCCTTTGCCTCCCGAACGGTAGGTCTCCATCTCAACGTCCGCCGGATTGATCTCGATCTCAATGTCGTCATCGATTTCAGGATACACGAATACTGAAGCGAAGGAGGTATGCCGGCGCTTGTTGGCATCGAACGGCGAGATGCGCACGAGCCGGTGGACCCCGATCTCTGCTTTGAGGTAGCCGAAAGCATGGTCCCCCATCACCTCAAGCGTGGCGCTTTTAATTCCGGCGCCGTCGCCGTCAAGCCGGTCGACAAGAGAAACCTTATACTTCCTGTTCTCGCACCAGCGGATGTACATCCGCAGCAGCATGTCGGCCCAGTCCTGCGATTCGGTCCCCCCGGCGCCTGAATGGATAGTGAGAATCGCATTGCGATGGTCGTCGACCCCGCTGAGCATATTCTTGAATTCAAGGTCGGAAAGAGCCTGGGTGATCGTGGAGATCTCGCGGGCGATATCGTTTTGGTAGGATTCGTCTTTCGATTCTTCAGCAAGCTCAATCAGCGCTTGCGCATCGTCGATCAATACTTTTATTTTTGCCCATTGATCGACCCACTGTTTCTGCTGATTGATCTCCTGCAGGACCTTCTGGGCGGCAACATTATCATTCCAGAAGCCTGCGGCCGAGGACTGTCCCTGCAGTTCGGCAACCTTCTTCTCTTTCGAATCAAGGTCAAAGGAACCCCCGGAGTTTTCCCAAGCGTTCAACCGAAGATTTTAACTGAGCTTTTGATTCTTCAAACATCAGATCCCTGCAGTCATGTTTACCGATTCGACATTAAACGACTATTTCAAGCGTATATGGAGCTCATCCAGCTGCTTCTTGTCGACTTCCGAAGGTGAGTCGTCCATCAGCGACATGCCGCTGCTCGTTTTCGGAAACGCGATGACGTCGCGAATCGACTTTGCGCCGGTGAGGAGCATGGTGATGCGGTCGAGGCCGAACGCGATGCCGCCATGCGGCGGGGCGCCGTAACGGAAAGCATCGAGCATGAAGCCAAATTTGGATCTCGCTTCCTCCGGACCGATGCCAAGCAGACCGAACACTTTGCTTTGCAGTTCGGGAGTGTGAATACGGATCGATCCGCCTGCGATTTCGTTTCCGTTGAGCACAAGATCATATGCGCGAGCGCGGGCCCTGGACGGGTCGGAATCCAAAAAAGCCTCGTCTTCCGCTTTCGGCGAAGTGAACGGATGATGCATCGCAACATACCGTTTTTCCTCTTCCGAATATTCGAACATCGGGAAGTCGACGACCCATAGAAGACTGTTCTTCGATTCATCGATCAGATTCAGCCTCTTCGCCATTTCGAGACGGAGCGTTCCGAGGGTTGCGTATGTCTTCTGCCACGAATCGGAAACAATCAACACGAGGTCGCCGGTTCTTGCGCCGGCCCGCTCGCATATTTTGACAAGTAAATCCTTTCCCAGAAATTTCTCGATCGCCGATTCCGCCCCCTTTTCCGTCAGCTTGATGTACGCCAATCCCCCCGCTCCCAGTGATTTCGTGAAGTCAACAAGGTTGTCCATTTGATTGCGTGTATAGCTGGCACCGCCGGGGACGGAAAATCCTGCAACGACTCCGCCTTTGGCGACGTTCTCCGCAAAAACCTTGAAACCCGACCCTGCAACAATGTCGCTGAAGCCGGCGAACTTTAGCTCAAACCGAAGATCGGGCTTATCGCTTCCGTACCCTTCCATCGCATCCCTGTACGTCATGCGCGCAAATGGAAGAGACAGGGTAATTCCTTTCACTTCGGAAAAGAAATTCTTGATCACCCCTTCGGTGATCGCCTGAATGTCGCTTTCATCGACAAAAGACATCTCAACGTCGATCTGGGTAAACTCGGGCTGGCGATCTGCGCGCAGGTCCTCATCCCTGAAGCACTTCACGATCTGAAAGTATCTGTCGAAGCCCGCAACCATGAGGATCTGTTTGTAGGTCTGCGGCGACTGGGGGAGCGCGTAGAATTTGCCCGGGTGAACGCGGCTGGGCACAAGATAATCGCGCGCCCCCTCCGGCGTGCTTTTCATCAGCACGGGGGTCTCAACTTCGATGAAGTTATGTCCGTCAAAGTAGCGGCGCGCGATCTGATAGAGTTTGTGCCGCGTCAGAAGCGATTGCTGCATCGGGGGACGGCGCAGGTCGAGATACCGATATTTGAGACGGAGGTCTTCGTTCGCTTCAACCCGTTCTTCGATCGGAAACGGCGGAGTCTCTGCCTTATTCAAAATCGCCAACTCATTCGTAAGAATGTCGATCTCCCCGGTCGATAATTCGGGATTGTCCGTTCCTTCAGGTCGGCGCTCGACCTTTCCTGTCACGGAAAGGACGTACTCACTGCGCAAGTCTTTCGCAAGCTGATAGACTTCCTGATTATGCTGTGGTCCGAACACGACCTGTGTCTTACCATACCTGTCGCGCAGGTCAATAAAGATCACGCCGCCAAGATCGCGCCGTCGGTCCACCCATCCGGTGAGAGTCACGGTCTGTCCGATATGCCCTGCATTAAGCTCGCCGCAGGTATGGGTTCGTTTTTTATACTCCATGAAAGAGTTCTTTTCCTGCTTTCGATGTTGAACAAAAAAAATCCCGTGATCGGGATTACAATGTTCGATGCTGTTTGATTCTCTGGTAGAATATAGATAAAATCAGTCGAAGTTTCAATTGTTTTTAGGCCTGAACAAATCATGGTTCCCGCAGCAACAAAGAGCGTCCCTTGAATGCTGCTTACAGGCTATCCCCCTATTATTTTTGCATCTTTCGCTACCCATAGGTATATTCAATCATGATTTCATCGCGTCGGCCGTTTTGTACTGAGCGGCTGCTCCCTAAAAAAGCTTGTCCTAAGAACACTTCTTCTTCCTCCTTTTGCGGTCATTAAAAAGATCAGATGTCTTACACCGTAAGAAAATTATCCCCGCGCTTGCTTTCCGACCTCGAGAAGCTTTTCGGGGCTAACGGGGCGTGCGGCGGGTGCTGGTGCCAGGCATGGAGGATTGAAAAAGGAGAACGGTGGCCGGAGATTAAGGGAGCAAAAGCCAGATCCCGGCTGCGCAAGGGGGTTCGCAACGGGTCGATTCGCGGGATGCTCGCGTACGATAAAAGTGTCCCGGTCGGCTGGTGCACCTTTGGGCCGCGTCATTCCTTCCCGCGGCTCAATCGCGCCCCCTCGCTGCGATGCGGCGATCCGGAGCGCGTTTGGTCTGTCCCCTGTTTTTTTGTTCCACGCGCATATCGGGGGAAGGGAATCGCGTCCGAGTTGCTTGCCGGGGCGTTGAAAGAAATGCGACGCCGTGGAGTTGAAATAGCCGAAGGTTATCCGACCAAACCGGGAAAGGATGGACAATACATCTCCTCCTTTTCCTGGACAGGGACACAGTCAATGTTCAAAAAAGCTGGCTTCAGTATCGCAGGAAACCCAAACGGCGCAAAGCAGCGCGTCAGAAAATTTTTGTCTTAAACGTAAAAACAACTCTTGTCGTCAAACCAGTCAGCATCAATGAAAAGATCCGCAATACGATGAGGATCTCATGGAACAACGAGCATTTGGCAATACCGGACTTAAAGTTTCTGCACTTGGATTTGGAGCCGGCCACATCGGCAGCAATAATTTGCCGGAGAAAGAAGCAGAAGAGCTGCTGAATCTTGTTCTCGATTCCGGAATCACGCTTATCGATACGGCACGGTCCTACGGATTATCGGAAGAGAGAATTGGAAAGTATCTCGGCCGTCGCCGCAGCGAATTCGTCCTGTCGACAAAAGTCGGCTACGGGATCCAGGGTTTTGAAGATTGGACATACGAGTGCGTCCGGGCCGGAATCGATCAAGCGCTGCGGCTTCTCCGGACGGACCATATCGACATCGTCCACCTGCACTCCTGTCCGATCGGCACGCTCCAGTGGGGGGAGCCGCTTCGGGCGATCGAGGAGGCCGTTCGTGAGAAAAAAGTTCTCGTCGCTGCATACTCTGGGGAAAACGAAGCGTTGGAGTGGTCCGTCGAGAGCGGCCGGTTCGGTTCGGTCGAACACTCGGTGAACATCTGCGACCAGCGATGCATCGAGAACAGTCTCGCAGCGGCGTCCGCAAAAGGAATGGGGGTCATCTCAAAGAGACCGGTCGCGAATGCTCCGTGGCGCTTTGCCGAATGCCCGGTAAGCCACTATGCGGAAGAATATTGGTGGCGATGGAAAACCATGGACGTCGACCCCGGCGGCCTTGAGTGGCAGGAAGTTGCCCTGAGGTTTGCCGCGTTCACACCGGGCGTTCACTCGTGCATCGTCGGCACCGTTAATCCGGAACATTTGAAAAGGAATCTCGACATTATCGAAAAAGGGGCGCTTCCTCAAAAACTTTATGAGACAATCCGGCAGGCCTTTAAGACGAACGACCCCGGCTGGTGGGTCGGCCAGGTCTGAGACCTAAAGATGTTCACGAACATTGTTATGGAGCCGCTGTGACGCTTGAAGAAAAAAAGATCTACAGTCAGATCCATCCGGTTAAACTGCTGACAGACGTCGTCACGGGATTTGGAGCGGTCTATTTGTTGTGGCTGCACTTTCTTATTGCCGGCGTTTCTCTCGCCTTCATTCCCTCGACGGTTGCCTCGCTGGTGCTCATAGCAAGGACCGATTTGGAGAAATACAAAGATTCACCGTTCGGGACATATCTCAGAAGAACCATGGCATCGAAATCATCCGACTGGATCCGCTTCGGAGGTTTCGCCATCATGCTGACCGGAGGATGGATCAACGTGCTGCCGTTGTCGGCGGTGGGGTTCCTGATCATTTTATTCGTCTGGCTGAAGGGGCTGATGTTCGGGAAAAAGGCGGGGGCAAAGACGCGTTAGCGCTTGAGATTGGGCGGCATTTCTGAAACCGTACCGGAAAGTAAAAAGCCTGCTGCGAACAACCGCGGCAGGCTTTTCTTTTTGAAAACTTCCGCTTACGCGACGTGGCGGCTTACTTTTTCCACAAGGTTTCTCTTGGGCACTGCTCCGACAATCTGCTCGACAACCTTCCCTCCTTTGAAAACCAACAGGGTTGGAATGCTTCTGATGCCGTACTGCATCGACACCGCCGGATTTGCATCGACATCGAGCTTTCCGACTTTGAGCTTGCCGTTGTATTCCGTCGCCATTTCTTCCACATAGGGCGCGATCATCTTGCACGGACCGCACCAGGTGGCCCAAAAATCGACGAGGACCGGCGTGCTGGAGTTCAACACTTCGTTTTGAAAATTCGCATCGTTGACTTCTACTGGCTTCATGAACTTCTCCTTTGTGAATAATTACGCTGACACTTTAATTGCATTTTTTCCCAAAATCGACCTCACGCTTTCGATGAACTGGTCCGTCGGAGCGACCGAATACTTCCTCGATACATAGACCTGCTGCTGTGCAAATTCCTTCCCTATAACATTGAAATAACAGTTGCAGTTCCCCTTGTTCTTTTCCATGATCTGCTGGAGCGTCAGCATCTTTCCCGAATCGACCTCATCCGAATTGATCAGGAAAAAGACCCGCTTGGCGAATTTCTCACGGACCTTGTCCATGGCAATAATATCCGTGGCCACGATCTTGATAACGTCGCCGCTTACCTCGCCGTTCCCTTCAACAAAGATCATTGACTCCGGCTGCAGCAGCTCTTCGTGCTTTTTATACAGGCTTGAAAAGACAACGCATTCCGCCTTCCCGGTAAAGTCCTCGAGCGTGATGAACGCCATCGTTCTGTTGTTCTTATCGATCTTCTTCTTCACGGTCGCGATGACCCCTCCGGCCCGGACCGTTCCGCTCTTCACCCCTTCCACATCGCCTAAATGAAGTGTTGCAAACGAGTTGATCTCATTCTCGTATTTCAACAGAGGATGGCCTGAAACATAAAAACCAAGGACGGCCTTCTCGTTCGACAATTTTTCCGACTCGGTCCACATCTGAACGAGCGGAAGGGGCGGGGCGCTGAGGGGCGAATCTTTTGTCCCGGCACCGTCAAAGAGGCTGGATTGTCCCCGTTCCGTATGGGTTTGGATATTTTGTGCGGCGGCGATCGTCTGTTCGACGGCGTTCAGCATTTGCGCCCGGTTCCTGTTGATCGAATCAAAAGCGCCGGCAAGGATCAGGCTTTCGATCGTTTTCTTGTTGACGACCCGGAGGTCGACGCCTTTGCAGAAATCGAAAAGCGAGGTAAACTTTTTTCCCCCTTCGCGGGCATGGATGATCGCCTCGACCGCATTCACGCCCACGTTCTTAATCCCGGCCATTCCGAAACGAATGCCGTTCTTTGATACCGAGAAAGTCGGCTCGCTCTCGTTAACGTCCGGCGGAAGCACCTCGATTCCCAATTTTCTGCAATCGTCGATGAGCAGAACGATCTTGTCCGTATTCCCGATTTCCGACGTTAACGTCGCCGCCATGTATTCGGCGGGATAATGCGCCTTCAAATACGCCGTCTGGTAAGCGACGACGGAATACGCCACGCTGTGTGATTTGTTGAAGCCGTACGAAGCGAACTTTTCGATAAGGTCGTAGATCTCTTCTGCAAGCTTCTGTCCGATGGCGTTCGTCCTCTTGGCCCCCTCAATGAATTTATTCTTTTGCGCCGCCATCGCCGCCTTGTCCTTCTTCCCCATTGCTCTGCGCATCAGGTCGGCTTCAGCAAGAGTATAACCGGCAATGTCGCTCGCGATCCTCATGACCTGTTCCTGGTACACGATGACGCCGTACGTTTCCCGGAGCGTTTCTTCCATTTTCGGGTGGAGATATTCGATCTTTTGCTGGCCGTGTTTCCGCTTGATGAAGTCGCCGATGTTCTCCATCGGCCCCGGACGATACAGCGCATTCATCGCAACGAGATCGCTGATCGACGTCGGACGAAGCTTGCGGAGCCAATCCTGCATTCCCGAACTTTCAAACTGAAAGACCGCAACGGTCTGGCCTTTATGAAACAGCTCAAAGGTCTTTTGATCCGTTTCAGGAAGCGCGTCCAGGTTGATCCTCACGTTGTGGTTTTTAGCGATCAGGTCAAGCGCATTTTCGAGGACCGTCAGCGTCCGAAGGCCGAGAAAATCCATCTTGAGCAATCCGGCGTCCTCCAGGTCCTTCATCGTATACTGCGTCATGAGTTCGGTGGAAGGCGACTTATACATCGGCACAAAATTGCTGATGGCCGCCGGCGCGATGACAACTCCTGCCGCATGGGTCGATGCGTTGCGGTTCATCCCTTCGAGAACCTTTGAGACCTGGATCAGCATCTGAATCTTCGGGTCTTTGCTTTCGCGGAATGATTTCAGTTCGGGGACCGACTCGAGCGCTTCGGCGATCGGCATGACCTTCCCCTGATTGACGGGGATCTGCTTCGTGATCGGCTCGACCACCGAAAGAGGAATGCCGAGCACGCGCGCGACGTCCTTCAATACCGCGCGGGAAGAAAGCGTACCGAAGGTGATGATCTGAGAGACCGATTCTTCGCCGTATTTATTCCTGACATAGTCGATGACCTTTTCGCGTTTGTTGTCCGAAAAATCGACGTCAATATCCGGCATGCTGATACGGTCGGGGTTGAGAAAACGTTCGAACAGAAGGTCGTATTTCAGCGGGTCGACGTTCGTGATCCCAAGCGAGTACGAGACAAGGCTTCCGGCGGCGCTTCCTCTCCCGGGCCCGACCATGACGCCCATCTCGCGCGCAGCCCGGATGAAATCGGCCACGATCAGAAAATACCCGGAGTATCCCATCTTGCGGATCACCCCAAGTTCATGGGTCATTCGCGATTCGATCGAGGGAGTGATCTCAGCATACCGGCTGCGCAAACCTTCCAACGAGAGCTTATCGAGATAGTCGTCAAGCGTAGAAACGCCGGCATCGGAAGGAATGGGGAACTTCGGCATGAAATTCGTTTTCATGTCCAGCTCGAGGTTGCACTTCTCCGCAACTTCAAGCGTGTTCTCGATCGCTCCGGGATAATCCCTGAAGAGCTCCGACATTTCCTCTGCCGATTTGAAATAGATCTGGTCCGTGCCGTAGCGGAGCTTGGAAATATCAGGGGCGTTTGTGCTGCTCGCATCCGGGATGAGAAGCATGATATTGTGTGCAACGGCATGTTCGGGCTTGATATAATGAACGTCGTTGGTAGCGATCAGCTTGATGCCAAGTTCTTTCGATAGCCGCGGCATTCCTTCCAGGACATTCTTTTCTACCTCAGTGTGATGATTCTGGATCTCGAGGTAAAAATCGTCGCCAAGGAGTCCCTTGTACATCCCCGCGATCTCCGCCGCTTCGGCATAATTGTTATTGACCAGATGCGCAGCGACCACCCCATTGGCGCAGGCTGAGAGAGCAACAATGTCTTCATGGTACTTTGTCAGGAGCTCGAAATCGATCCTCGGCTTATAATAGAAACCCTCAGTGTGGGCCAGGGTCGTAAGTTTGAGGAGATTTCGGTACCCCTTTTCATTCTTTGCCAACAGGACGAGGTGATGATACACGCCCCGCCCCTTTGATTTTGCTTCGCCGCGCAAGGTATCGGATTGCGACATCTGTCCCCGGTCGAATCGGCTCCCTTTCGTCACGATGTAAAACTCCGACCCGATGATCGGTTTGATCCCCTTCTTTTTCGCTTTCTTATAGAATTCAATCGCTCCGGACATGACGCCGTGGTCGGTAAGCGCAACGGCCGGCATCTTATGCTCGAGCGCGGCGTTCAACAGCGATTCTACGGTCGTCGCGCCGTCCAGGAGACTGTAATGAGTGTGGTTGTGGAGATGGATGAACTGAGGCACGGAATGCTTCTTGGGTTTAAGTGTTTGCTATAATATCGGACATGGACTTAAATTTCCAGCACTAGAAGTTTGCGTTCCGTCATTTCCTGAATCGCATAGCGAACGCCTTCGCGGCCGATGCCGGAATCCTTCACACCGCCGTACGGCATCGTATCGACGCGAAATGTCGGATAGTCGTTCGCTATCACGCCGCCAACGTCGAGATGCTTGTACGCATACATGATGGAACTCATATGATGGGAAAAAATTCCGGCTTGCAATCCATAACGGGAGTTGTTGACTTCTTCAACGGCATCTTCGAGCGAATTGACTTTTGTCAACGTCACCACAGGACCGAATACTTCCTCGCTGCAAACCTTCATAGACGGTTTGACGTTATCCAGCACCGTCGGCTCGAACATTGACCCTTTTCTTTTACCCCCCCATGCGACCGCCGCTCCTTCCTCAACAGCTTCCTTCACCCACGCTTCAACTCTTTCAGCCTCTGCGAGGCTGATCATCGGTCCAACGATAGTATCGTCTTCCAGAGGATTGCCGACCTTTACTTCCGAACAGGCTTCAAGAAATGGTATTTCGAACTCTCTCCACACATTTTTGTGGACGTAAATTCTTTGCACTTTAATGCACACTTGTCCGGCGTACGCAAAGGCTCCGAGCACACACCGCTCGATCGCAAGATTGAGGTCGGCCTGATGATCGACGATGACAGCTGCGTTGCCGCCAAGCTCGAGCACTACTCTTTTCTTTCCGGCTTTCTGTTTGAGATCCCAGCCGACACGGGCGCTTCCGGTAAAGCTCAGCATCGCGATGCGCGGATCGGTGACCAACAGTTCGGCAGAAGCGTTCGATGCCGGGAGAATGTTGATCGTCTCCCGGGGAAGTCCCGATTCAAGCAGACATTCGCCGAGCACGAGAGACGTCAGCGGGGTTTGCGGCGGAGGCTTGATGATAAAACTGTTGCCGGCGGCAATGGCCGGGGCGACCTTGTGGGCGATAAGGTTCAACGGAAAGTTGAACGGGGAAATGCAGGCGATCGGCCCGATGGGAAACCGTGTCACGATCCCCTGCCGATTTTTAACAGTGCTTGTGGAGTCAAGGGGAATCACCTCGCCCTCAATGCGCGTCGCTTCTTCCGACGCGGCCGAAAACGTCGATATTGCCCGATCGACTTCCGCATTTGAGAACCGGATCGGCTTCCCCGATTCATTGGAGATCAATTCGGCGAACACAGCGCGCCGGTCGGATATTGATTGCGCGATCCTCGACAGAATTTTTGCCCGCTCATACCCGGAGAGCGCCCGCATCGAGGAATAAGCAGTCACCGAGCGCCGGATGGCTTCATCGACATCGCTCTTGCCTGCCAGGGATACGACACCGACAGCACTCCCGTTGAACGGGTTTGCGATGTACGCTTTGTCGTCGGAAGAGCGCCATTCGCCGGCAACGAGAAAATCAAACTGCTTCGTCATTGACTCTGGACAAGATTGCTCACTTCCTGGAGAAGGTTTTCAACGGGAACTGTCCATCGCTTCCCCGTCGAACGCTCCTTCAGTTCGATCTGATTGTTCTTAAGGCTCTTTTCCCCCACCACGACCTGCAACGGCATTCCGAGTAGATCGGCGTCGTTGAACTTGAATCCCGGCGTAACGTTTGTCCGGTCATCATACAATACGGAGATGTTCTTTTCCAGCAGCTGTTCGTAGAGCTCTTCGGACTTCGCTTTGACGGAATCCGAATTTACATTGACGCAGATGAGATGAACATCATAGGGAGCAATGGACCTGGTCCAGATGATCCCTTTGTCGTCGTGATGCTGTTCGATATGGCAGGCGATGATACGGTCGATGCCGATGCCGTAGCTCCCCATGATGATCGGCTGCTCTTTCCCCTGGTCATCGAGGAAGTTCGCCTTCAGGCTGACCGAGTATTTTGTCCCAAGCTTGAAAATATGCCCGGCTTCAATGCCCTTCACGATCCGGAGAGGCTTTGAGCAATTTGGGCACGGCTCGCCGTGTTCCACCGTCCGCACATCGACATACGCTTCGATCTTTACGTCCCGGTTGAAGTCGATATTTGCGTAGTGATAATCGTTTTTGTTCGCGCCGCTGATGAGTCCGTTCGCTCCCTCGAGCCGTTTATCCGCGATGATCTTAAATTTCGTTTTCAACCCGATCGGGCCGATCGACCCGGCGTCGGCGCCGGTCAGGGCGGCCAATTCTCCGGGCTCTGCAGGCCGCACGTCGGCATTGAGGACCGACTGGAGCTTTGTCTCATTCAACTGATCATTTCCCATCATGAAAACGAGGACCGGTTTCCCTCCGCTGATATAGACAAGGGATTTCGCGCACAACTTCGTGTCCACATGGAGAAATTTCGCAAGCTCGTCGATCGTCTTAATATTGGGGGTATAGATCTCTTCTACCGATTTATTTTCAGGGACACGCGCCGCTCGTGCAGCTCCGGAACTGGCCACTTCAACGTTCGCGGCATAGCGGCAGTTGTCGCAAAGCGCAACCGTATCTTCGCCGGCGTCGGATTCGACCATAAACTCCTGCGAGCCGCTCCCTCCCATTGCGCCGCTTGATGCACCGACAACAAAGAAATTCAGCCCGCAGCGGGAATAAATATTTCTGTACGCCTTCGCGTGGAGGTCGTAGCTTTTGTCCAATCCTTCCCATGCAGCATCGAGGCTGTACGAATCCTTCATTAAGAATTGCCTGCCCCGCAGAACTCCCGATTTCGGCCTCGGCTCATTGCGGAACTTTGTCTGGATCTGGTACCAGATCTGCGGAAGCTCTTTGTAGGATCTAATATGATTTTTCGCGATCGAAGCGATCACTTCTTCATGAGTCGGCGCCAGGACCAGCGGGCGATTCTTCAGATGAAACATCGTATCGCCGAATGCCGCCACGCGGCCGGTCTCTTCCCACAGCTCTATCGGGTTCAATGCCGGAAGGAAAAATTCCTGTCCCCCGATCGCATCCATTTCTTCGCGAACGATCTGGATGACTTTTTTCATCACAGCGTACCCGAGAGGGAGAAACGAATAAATACCTGCGGCCAGCGGCCTCATCAATCCGGCGCGCAGCATGAGCTGGTGGCTCGGGATAACGGCATCGGCGGGAACTTCTTTGACGGTCGGTAGAAAGCCTTTAGAAAATCGCATATGGTATTCGATCGATCTTAATAAGGAGGAAAATAAAGCTTGAATACAGAATTCAGGAGACAGAACTCAGAGAACAATGACCGCTTACAAATGACACACAAGCTTCGCGATTTTTTTCAGATGGGCTGCACGAGCGGTTTTACATCATTCAACGCTGAAATTACTCTCAGGTAGAAGATACAAAAGACGGCAACGCTAAGCAAGTGAGGAGAAACAAATTGCGTGTGGCTTCGCGATTCACAATTGAATAAATCGGCATTTAAAAAAGCCAGCGTATTGACTTCTTGAAAAATCTTTGATTACATTGATAGGTGTCACTGAATAAGTGCATGTTGTTTAGTACGCTTTTTCAAGTTCATCAGCGTTATTTCAGACTGATTCGAATTAACGACCCAAGCAGCAGAAGGCGCGAATCTGAGCATCAGGAAAAATCAGCTTCATTGAACCGATCAACGGACCACTTTTTTTCTACCCGAGAAGATCACCATCGAGCTAACGCAACATGTCATGTTTTTTAGGCAAGAGAGGTTTCATCGTATCGCAACGGTCCCGCAGGTTGACGTGCGGGGCGCGATGAATCCCGGGTAGGAATTCCGCTTTCAAAGAATTTTCCGCTTCAGTTTACATCCGCGAGAATCGCACCTTCTGTGTCGACGTTAATTCCATGTGAGGATGGGCACGAATGGCTCCAGGCAGGTGACCTTGAGCCCGAATCTGCACGCTACCGAAACCATGGAAATTGTGCTTCTTCCCATCGATAAGAACATCCCAGAAGATCTACTTCCAATCCGATTGTACTTCAGCAAGAAAAGGAGTCTGCCATGCGCATCTCTACGATCATCATTTCTTTTTTCCTCTTTGTCGGCACAGGATACGCTCAAACAAACCTTTCCGGCACTATCGCCGCCGACTCTGTCCTTACACCGGCAGGCAACCCGTACATCGTAACCGGCGACGTTACCGTCAATGCGCCGCACACGCTCACGGTTGATTCGGGAGTCGTGGTGCGATTCCAGGCGAACACCGGTCTCTATATTTTGGGACACTTAAATGCCCGTTGGGCTGCGTTCACATCCAACAAAGACACCGCAGGCGGTTTTGCCCAAAAGGGAGATTGGAGCGGAATTCAAGTTGGAAATTACGGAATGGCAGGGACAGCGTTGCTCGACACCTGCCAGGTCAAATACTCGGGGGGCGTCCAGGCAGACCTCTATCTTGTCAGCGGCAGCGCATGGATCAACGGATGTTCAATATCGAATTCAAGCAAAGATTGTATCGTCAACATGGGGGGGAGCCTGACGCTGCAAGGTACTACCGTATCGAACGCATCGGGCAACGGTCTCTCTCTCAGCGGCACTTCAACGACCACAGTGAATGCCTCGACCATATCGTTCAGCTCATGGCCGGTATGGTGTGGAGCAAGCACCGCCGCGATCTTGTTCAACGGAGTCAACAATTTCATGTCGAACGCCAGCAACGGGATCAACATGGCCTTTACTTACAGCGGCAGCATGGTGCTCGACACGGCTTCGATCCCGTATGTTTTTTTGCAGGACTTTTACATCAACAGTGGCGCTGTAGTGACAGTATGCGCAGGGAATGTCCTGAAATTCGGCAACGGAGCTCACTTGAACGTCAACGGCGGCTTTTCGGCCGTAGGCTCGATCAATCATCCGATCAGTTTCACCTCATATAAGGATGACAACCTTGACGGGGACACCAACGGTGACGGAACGACAACCGCGCCGTCGGTCAATGATTGGGGGGGTGTTGTATTTGAAGATCAGTCGGTCGACTCTCTTTGCGTGATGAAATATTGCGCGGCCAGCTTCGCGGGGTACGGAGGAATCGGCGCCGTGACGATGTACAATGCAAACCCGGTCATCGACAGCTGCACGATGGCAAACAATCATTTCGGAGCGATGATCCAAGGAACCTCGAGTCCCATGTTCAGCAACAATACCATCGGATCGAGCGAGCTCGTGCCGATCGCGATGTCATTCTCGGCCAACCCGGTATTCAACAACAACGCATTTTCGTTCTCCGACAACGCCTACGACGCCATCGGGATCATCGGCGAAACGTTGTCGGCAAACGCGTCGCTTCCCATCAGGTCGGTCACGAGCAAGACGAATGTGACCTACCTCCTGCTCGGTACGGTTGTCGTGCCAACGGGAAAGACGCTGAACATCAATAAAGGGATCGTGATCAAAGCGTACTCGCCCGACCAGCACATCGCCGTCCAGGGAAAACTTGTCGCCAACGGGACGTCTGACAGCTTGATCGTTTTCACCTCCGCCAAAGACGATGTTTTCGGAAACCCGCATGACACCAACAAGGACGGAACCGCCACGAACCCTGCCATTGGGGACTGGTCGGGAATCGTTTTCGAACCCAACAGCGATTCTGCCTCCGTCTTGAATTACTGCAGAATTACGTACGCGGACCTGGAACCGTATTATCTCTATCAATACAACTCGACCTTCTATTACAAAGGCGAAATCACGATCCTCAACGCCAGCCCGACAATTTCCAACTGTCAGATCGGAAATGCGCGCTACGGAATCTACGCCGCTTTATCATCCAACCCTCACATCAATAATAACTCGATCTTCAATACTGACTTTACCCCCATCGCCATTTCCACGGCGGCAAACCCGGCATTCGTCGGAAATACTTTTACGAACGTTGCGTGGACGGCTCTCGGTCTTATCGGAGAAAATGTCGTCGCCAACGGAACGATCCCTCAGAGGACGGTGGCAGGGATCGTCAATATCACGTACGTGCTCCTGGGGGACATCATGATCAACTCGGGAGTGTACGTCACGGTTTCCCCCGGCGTGGTGGTCAAGTCGGGCGGACCGGGAATCTATGTCAACGGCGGCTTCAAAGCTAAGGGGACGGCAGCCGGAGGCATGGTCACGTTTACCTCCTTGAAAGACGACAACGTCGGCAATCCGCACGACACGAACGGCGACGGGGCTGCAACGTTTCCCGGCGCCGGAGACTGGAGTACGATTCGTTTTCAGGGGACCAGCGATGACGCCTTCTGCTTACTCGACAGCTGCATTCTAAAGTTCGGCGGGAACACGTCCAGTCTTCCCAATCAAAATTCTGTTGCATGGGGCCTCGTAACGTTCACGGATGCGGGGGGAACGATCTCAAATTGCACGCTTTCGGATTCGTATAATTTCGGGCTTCGATGCGAGAACAGTTCGACGCCGGCTGTGAGTAAAGTCTCCATTATCAATTGTAAATCCGACCCAATCGGCATGTCCCTTCTTGCCAATCCCGTATTTTCCAACATTACGTTCACGGCAAATCTCAGCAAAGGGATCAGAATATTGGAAGGGACGCTTTCTTCGGATGCAATCCTCGCCACGAGAAACATCGCGGGCATCACGAACGTCGGCTATATGATCGACCAGCTGATCGTGGCACCGGGGGCCGTTCTGACGATCCAGCCCGGCGTCGTCATCAAGTTCATCTACAATTATTACTACAGCTACGGCATCATGGTCGAGGGCGCCCTCATTGCAAACGGAACGCCCTCCCAGCCGATCGTCTTCACGTCATTTAAGGATGATTCCAACGGCGGCGACACGAACAACGACGGCAATGCGACGACGCCTAACCCGGGTGACTGGAGCTCCGTTGACTTCACCGCCTCCAGCAGCGACAGTCTCAACTCTTTGCAATACTGCTATTTTCGGTACGGCGGAGTATTTCCGTACGCCCTTTCGGGGGATATGAGCTACAAGTGGGCGTTGTTGAGGGTCTATGACGCTTACGTGAACGTGAACCATTGCACGTTTGAGCAGTCGGGAACGGCCGGCGTCGGGGTTTTTGGAAGCGCCCACCCTTCCCTTGTCAACAGCAATATCTACAACGTCAAATCAACGCCTGTTGCACTGAGCATGTTCTCGAACCCGTCATTTTCGACGGACAGTGCGCTCAATGTCGGGTACATGGCGCTCGGCGTGGTGCCGGAGACGTATTCGTTCGATGCAACCGTTCCGGTCAGAAACTTCGGAGGGTACAACGACATCACGTATTTTCTCTTTTCCACATGTTCGATCAATACGGGAACGACCATCACCGTTCCAGCAGGCATCGTCTTCAAGAATGGGCAATGGGTCGTGAACGGCGGGCTGACGATCAAAGGGACATCGTCAAATCCGGACGTCTTCACCGATCCGGCCGATGATGCATACGGAAATCCCAAGGACACGAACGGCGACGGTTCGGCGACGAAGCCAACAATACAGAGTTTCAGCAGGATCACGTTCAACGACGTCAGCGTGGACAGCATATGCGCCGTACGATACGGAATTTTCCGTTTCACCGATGTCGGAGTATCGCTGCAGCAAGCCGCTCCGGCGATCACTCATTGCATTTTCGATTCCGACAATTGGGGCGTTTCACTGAACAGCGTCTCGACGCCGTCGCTCGATTCGTGCCTCTTCAGGAACCTGGTCTTTGCTCCGATGGACATTTCTCTTGTGTCGTACCCCCGATCGACCCTGGCGGACTCCATCTGCGGCACGACGTACAAAGCCATCGGCGTGATCACGGAAACGCTCGCCTCGGACGTGACGCTTGCGAAGCGTACCTTTGGCGGAATTCACGGCATCCCATATTTCTTCAACGACTACACCGTGGGAAGCAACGCTGTCCTCACGATCGCTCCGGGGGTTATCCTGAAATTCACCCCCGGCACCGGGATGAATGTGAATAAGGGGCTGATTGCCGTCGGCGCGGCTTCGGCCGACAGCACGATCGTCTTTACCGACATCCGTGATGATTTCTATGGCGGGGATACCAACTCCGACACTACAACATCGCACCCAACCGATACCTATTGGAACGGCAATTGGTCCTACGCTTATCAAGGATGGACGGGGATCTCATTTGCCGATCAATCGCTGGACCCGATGTGCACACTTTCGCATTGTGCGTTCCGTTACGCCGGGATCAATCAAACGTGGATCAACAACATGTATATGTACGGTGCGGCAGTCATGGCATTCAATGCAAGTCCAACCATAACGTACAGTTCGTTGACGAACAACGGCAACGGCGTCGCGGCATTCGGTTCCTCCAATCCTGCAGTGAACTATTGTGATATCTACAACAATCTTGACAACGGAATCAATAACGTCAACAAATCGTTCGACCTGGATGCCCGATGGAATTGGTGGGGAAATAATTCCGGGCCGACGAATGCAGGGAATCCTGACGGCACCGGACAGACGGTGACAGATTCCGTCAACTATGTTCCTTTCCTCGGAAGCGGCTCGGCCAACCCGATCGCGGGCGACGTCAGCCTCAACGGCTACGTCCAGGCCTATGATGCCTCACTGATCCTGAAGTATGTCGTCAACCCTAGCGGAGATACGCTGAATGCGATCCAGCAGAGCGTGGCAGACGTCAGCGGCGCCATGGGTATCACTGCTTACGATGCGTCGTTGGTGCTTCAGTATGTTGTCGGCCTCATTAATGTCTTCCCCAGCGAGATAGCATCTTCGACGAAGCAACTATCCCGGCAAGGGAAAGAGCTCATCGCATTGGAAAAGGCAACCCACGCCCTGCTTACCGTTGAAAGTACGGGGGCTGGTCGCGGAGATTCGTTGGTGGTGATGCTCGACCTTCAGAACGCTGCCGGCGTTGCTTCCGCAGAAATCACGCTGAAGTACGATCCCTCCGTCTTCACCTTTTTAAAAGGTGGGACAACAGATGCTTCAAACGGATTCTCGTTCGAATCATTCAGCAACCAAGCGGCCGGCACAACAAAGCTTGCGTTGGCAGGGACCGGCGTCATGAAGAACAGCGGAGCCTTTGCCTATGCGGCATTCAGGGTCTCAAACGACGTTCGGGGAACGATCGATTCAAAGATCGAGGTAGAGAGATTTGTCGCCAACGAAACCGACTTAACGAGCAGCGCAGCCGCCGGCAGCATCAAGGTGGTGGGGAAACCGACCTCATATTCGCTCGATCAGAACTATCCCAATCCTTTCAACCCATCGACGACCATCGGCTACCAGCTGCCGGAAGATAACACACATGTCCGGTTGACGATCTACAGTATGACAGGCCAGGCCGTTAAAACCCTCGTCGACGAAAATCAAAAAGCGGGCACCTATAGAGTTGTATGGAACGGCACAAATAACGCAGGAGCGCACATAAGCAGCGGCGTTTATTTCTATAGAATGACTGCTGGGAAATTCGTTCAGGTAAAGAAACTTTTGCTCCTGAAGTGATAAACCGCAGAGCGATCGGCTAATAATACTTTGATTATCATAAAAGGTGCTCTATGGTTAGAACTTTTAGGTTGGCCTCCCTACTTCTGCTGACAGTGATCTCTCTGCCGCAGGTGAAGGCGCAAGTGGGGATAAGCACCCACGATACCAGCGTCGTGAGCGGGACGAAATTTGCGCTCCCCGTCTATGTCGATTCAAGCCTTACAGGCAAAGGTGTTACATCGTATCAGCTTCAAATCAGCTACAACACCTACTACATGGCATTCGATACGGTGATTGTAAGCGGCAGTTTGACTCAAACACTCGGATCGGCAGACTTTAACATCCTCTCTCCCGGCACGCTTACGCTTGCCGCCGCGGGTTCGACTCCGCTTGCGGGCAAAGGTATTCTGGTGTATCTCCGCTTCAGGCTCTTGAATCCAGGAGATGTCTCTGTTTCTTTTTCAGGAGGAACGTCAAGCAATTTTCTGAACGAAGGAGACCCTCCCGTCATCCTTAGCGCGGGAGCCATTCACATCGCTCCCGCTCTTACCCTCCAGATCTATCCCGCCGGCGCATTATTGGCCGTCGGCGATCAAGTGCAGTTCAATGCATACAGCGGGACGGGTGCCTATCATTGGTGGTTGACAAACCCTGCCGTTGCATCGATCGATTCCAGCGGCCTCCTGACCGCGCGTCATGTCGGGTTTACGAAAGTCATCGCAAGGGACGATGCCGGAACAATCGATACGGCCGGCGGTAGTATTGAGGTGCGGCCGTTCAGACTCTTTATCCGGGACACTTCGAACACACAGGGACAAACGCTGAACGTTCCCCTTTGCACGACGGACCTGTCGGGGTTGAATGTGACCTCCGGATTTTTCCAGGTCCAATTCAATCCGAGCATTATAACTCCGACCGGAGTGATTCAGGGGGGCACGCTCCTCTCATCGTATCCAGCCCCGGCTTTCAATCTCGCCGCGGGGGGCATGGCAAATATTTCGTTTGCCGGATCAACTCCGTTGAACGGAAGCGGAATTCTCCTTTATCTTCAGTGTAAAGTCTCAAAAGAGAATTCGGGCTATTCGATAATAGCTCCTGCAAACATCCTCTTCAACGAAGATTTGGCGGGAGATTCCACATCGGCTACTTTTCAGGCGATAAGTTTAACAAGCTTCACGCTGTCTCCAGCAACCGCAAAAATAATTGTGGGCGATACGCTGCGATTCACACCGTTCGGAGGGACTCCTCCATATTCGTGGTCCACATCCGACTCGACCGTTGCAACGATTAGCGCAGGCGGCCTGCTGACAGCGCTGAAAAGCGGGACAATCTCGGTGCGTGCGGCCGACATCTACGGCGGGAATGGCTCAGCATTTCCTATAGAGATCTACGCCGCCCGGGTCAGTCTTGCCGATACGGTGGCTGTTATCGGCGACACCGTTGATGTTCCGGTTGCTCTCTCGCCGGTGACCCCCTCCATGCATGTGCAGAGTTTACAATCGACCATCGCGTTCGATTCATCGGTCGTTCATCTTCTTGGCCTGATTTCGAACGGGTCGATCACAGCTTCATGGGCCTACAGTACCAACGTTTCCGGGAATCAAATCGCCGTGGCGGCTGCAGGT
The DNA here is from genome assembly GCA_035506275.1 of Bacteroidota bacterium. Lineage (NCBI taxonomy): Bacteria > Pseudomonadati > Bacteroidota > Bacteroidota bacterium. The sequence goes on along the minus strand of DATJPT010000009.1, from coordinate 253,896 downwards.
TCATCCAGTCTGACAACGGCAGGAATTTTGTTCAAACTGCGCTTTGTCGTCCCCCCCTACGCCGCTTTGGGGGCCGTTTCAAACTTGACAATCGTTCAATTCCTATTGAATGAAGGGGCGCCGACAGTAATGCTTGTGAACGGCAGCATTCGAGCTTCGTCAGTGGGGCTCCCTGCTCCCCCATCGGGGCTTACAGCCGCAGCGGTCAGCTCTGGAAGGATCGACCTCACCTGGCGCGACAACGCAACAAACGAGACCGGGTATATCGTCGATAGAAGGACCGACACGCTTTCAAATTGGGCAGCGGTGGCAAATCTCTCCGCAAATACCACCTCGGTGTCTGATTACGGAGTTGCGGACGGAAGCAAATATTACTATTCGGTCTACTCAGTGAATTTCGCCGGGAACTCCTCCATGTCAAATGTTGCCTCTGCCGTTACGCCGATGCAGCCCCCGACAAATCTGACCGTCCAGCAACTATCCGGCGCCGTCGTCGGCCTGACGTGGCAGGATAACTCAAGCTCAGAAAACGGATATTACATAGAAAGAAAACTCGGCACAGCCGGCGTTTATGCCGTCATCGATTCAGTTCCCACAAATGCATCGACGTATTCTGATACATCAGGGATGCCCGGGAACACATACTTTTATCGTGTTCGCGGATATAACGGATTTATCAGATCCGGGTATTCGAATGAAGTGAATATGACGATCACCGGCGTCAAATCGTCGGGTACAATTCCGGATAGATTCGATGTTCTGCAAAATTATCCGAACCCGTTCAATCCGGCAACGACAATAACGTATCAGCTTCCGCTCAACTGTTTTGTGACGATGAAGATCTACGACATGCTTGGAAAAGAGGTCCAGACGCTCGTCAATCGACATGAGACCGCCGGCATTCATACAGCCGTCTTCTTCGCTTCTTCATTGCCCAGCGGAGTCTATCTATGCCGGATGCAAGCGGGAAACTATGTTGGAATAAGAAAGCTTATACTTATGAAGTAAATACGCCGTCATTTATTAAAACAGTGATCGACAAGCCCCGCTTAGAGCGGGGTTTTTATTGGCGCCACAACCTGACGATTGAGGGGTGATGTCCGGCAGTGGGGTCTCTTCAATGGATGGATCGAAGAAAACCAACACGCTGCAGCCCTTCGGGAGGACGAAAGCGCCGCGTCTTCGCTCAAGGGGGTAAATTCCTTGTATGCCATTCAAAACAAACGTCCCCCGCTCCCTGCTGAGCCCCCCTACTTGCAACTCACTATTTTATTTGGTATATAATCGACGCCAACCGGAGACTTGGAACATTCGCGGCGAACGAATGCACACTCTTCTCCAAATCTCCCCGACTAGAGTATGACTGAAACTGAAAACCGCCAAGCGCGGCCATTATCTATTCATTTTTTTGGATGAAACCACCAATGATTAACCCTGCCCTCATTCAGACTCCTCTGAAGTTGATTCGAACGTCCAGGATTTCCGGGTACGCTCTTGCTTGCTCGGCAGTCTTTCTTTTCTGGTACACATCGCCGCGCGTCTTCTCCCAGACCGAGCGTTCCGTCATATCGCTCGCCGTCGATGCAACCGACGCACCCCGCAAGATCTTGCACTCGCATGAATCGATCGCAGTTCACGCGGGGACCGTAGACCTGTTCTATCCAAAATGGATACCGGGAGAACATGAACCAAGCGGACCGGTCATCGATATGGCCGGCTTGAAAATCACTGCGGATGGAAGAACGCTTTCGTGGCGGAGGGATCTTGAAGAGATGTACGAAATACATTGCACCGTCCCTGCCGGAGTCGGTAAGATCGACGTGTCGTTTGACTTCATCCTGCCCCCGCAAGCCGAAGGGTTCTCCTCAGGGGCATCATCAACAGCACAGCTCCTCGTCCTTAGCTGGAACCAGGTGATCGTGTACCCGCTTTCGGCAAGCCCCGGTAACATCACCGTCGATCCGACATTGACAATTCCCTCAGGCTGGAAATTTATCTCTGCACTCACACCAAAGACTCAGTCGAATAATTCGATCGTGTTCGCGCCGGTTTCATTGACGATGCTGATCGACTCCCCTCTCTTAACGGGGGCCCATCTTCGCCGTGTCGACCTGACACCTTCGTCGGGGGTACCGCATTTTCTCAATCTACTTAGCGACAACGAGGCCGCGCTCAACATTCCCCCCGAACAGATCAAGGCCTACAAACATCTCGTAACGGAAACCAACGCTCTCTTTGCCTCCCACCACTATGAGCATTACGATTTTCTTTATACGCTCAGCGATGAGGTCGCGCACTTCGGGCTTGAGCATCATCAGTGCAGCGATGATCGAGTGGCGGAGCGAACGGTCATTGATGAAGATCTGTTCAGAGCCCGTGCCGGCCTGCTGCCGCATGAGTTCGTCCATTCATGGAACGGAAAGTTTCGCCGCCCCGCAGGACTCGCCACCGGCAACTACTCAAGCCCGATGAAGGACGATCTCCTCTGGGTATACGAAGGATTGACTGAATATTTGGGCGCGATATTGACGGCACGGTCCGGGCTTCTTACACCCGGGGAGTTTCGGGATGACTTGGCTCTTGTCGCGGCGCAAATGGATAACCGCCCCGGAAGGACATGGCGCCCGCTGCAGGACGCCAACGATGAGGCCTCGCTTCTGTATAACGCGCGGACCGATTGGGATTCGTGGCGACGGGACGTCGATTTTTATGATGAAGGAGAGCTTATCTGGCTGGAAGCGGATGTTCAGATCAGGCAGCTTACCGGCGGCGCAAAATCGCTCGACGATTTCTGCAAACTATTCCATGGCGGCGCCAATAATGGACCCGAGGTCAAGCCGTATGAGTTTGACGAGGTCGTGTCAACGATGAATAGAGTAGCGCCGTTCGATTGGAGGTCGTTCTTTGAGACCCGGCTCCGTTCTCTTGATGCCCATGCTCCATTGAACGGCATCGAGAAAAGCGGGTGGAAGCTGGTCTACCGCGATACGATGAACGAGATGCAAAAATCGATCGAGGAGAGCAAAAAAATCACGGACCTTCGCTTCTCTCTCGGCCTGTCTTTGGAAGAAGATGGAACGATCACCGACGTGATTCCGGGAACGCCCGCCTATAAAGCGGGGCTTGGCCCGGGGATGAAATTAATTGCGGTCAACGGCCGAAAATATTCAAAGGAGATCGTTCGCGACGCACTGAGACTCGGCACCGCCTCATCCCAGCCGCTTGAACTGCTTGCCGCAAACGGAGAGTTCTACAGAACGTATTCAACGGACTATCACGGGGGTGAACGGTATCCATATCTCGAACGGGAGTCAGCAGTCCCGGAAATTTTAAGCCGAATCATCGCTCCGGCAACGCCGAAGTGATCGCTCAATAAAAACCGAACGTCAGCGAAATCACGGTAATAAAGAAAGAAGTCTTTTTCCGATCATCCACCATTGTGAAAGGAACGTTCCATGAGCGACGCCGCACGGTATGAAATAAAAGACACAACGGGCAACCCAGCCCCTCTTGGGCTGCTCGCCTTCGGCATGACGACGGTACTCCTCAACATCCATAATGCTGGATTCTTCGAATTGAATTCGATGATCCTGGCGATGGGGATCTTTTACGGCGGTCTTGCTCAAATTGTCGCTGGAATTATGGAATGGAAAAAGAACAACACCTTCGGCACGACCGCTTTTTCCTCGTACGGATTTTTCTGGCTTATCCTCGTCGCGCTGATCGTCATGCCGAAATTGGGATTTGCCGAAGCGACGTCAAAAACCGGCATGATCTGTTTTCTGACTTCGTGGGGGATCTTCACCCTGTGCCTTTTTGTAGGCACCCTGAAGCTCTCAAGAGCCTTGCAGGTGGTCTTCGGATCGTTGACCCTCCTCTTTTTCCTTCTTGCCATCGGCGACGCCACCGACAGCGCATCCCTGAAACAATTCACCGGTTTCGAAGGGATCTTTTGCGGACTGTCGGCAGCATATGCCGGAGTGGCACAGGTCTTAAATGAAGTTTATGGGAAGGTTCTCCTTCCTCTGGGACCTGTAAAGAAATAGACTTCTCAGAAGAATTTTTGAGGCTGGATTCAACGCTGACGGGGGACGATGGTTCGCGACCATCGTGCCCTCGCGCAGACTCGAACTGCGATTAGAAGTTTAGGAAACTCCCGTTCTATCCTGTTGAACTACAAGGGCTGGGATTGAATGACGACAGCAGAAGCGTTGATGTAATTTACTGGTTAATGCTCACCTTGTCAACCTCATGAAAAAAATAATTCCGGCGTTCTGCGCATGATTTGACTCCACTCCGCATGAATGTTCTCCCCGACCGTTCATGGTGCAAATACTTTGGCTTTGCGCTGAACCTGGTTCGAGATGATGAAAGCAATTGCTCGGAGAGCCGCGGTATTCCTCCTGCCCAACCAACGTTAAAAACTTTTCCTCACCAAGCCGCCCCCGATGGAAATGTCTTCCAGAAAGACTGCTTCGCTGCCTGCTGTACGACTCCGTTTGAAGTGCAAAAGAGCACTTCGGAAGAACGAGCGGGCATGCTTTTAACATCGAGTATCACAAAATTCGAGGATGGTTTGAGAGAAGAAGATGTCTCCGGCTTCGACAGAGAGATGGCCGCTATCAAAGATCATCATATCTCACGACGCGCTTTTTGGATGCCATTCGGCCCCGATCCCATCAACAGCAGACAGTACGGCGAAAGTTTTTTGCTGATACGGCGCAACAGAAGGATGCGACTGTGGTGGTCGCGCGATCAAATGACAGCCCTCTCCCCCTGACTCAAGATTATACATAACTGCGGTCGGCCCCACCGCAGGACGACTCGCGGAGAACCCTGCAAGCGGCCGCTTCCGACGACGAGAATTGTTGGCGATGAATAATGCCGGCCTGGGGAGAATTTTGAAGACGTTTGGGTTTTACGGTGCTATGCAAACCTGTGGATAAATCGTCTTACATTGCCTGTTGCTGGTCGCAGCAGTCTCATCATTGGTCCCCTTTCCATTCCTTCATTTTTCACCCTGGCGAATTCGGCCACAATTCTTCCTATTTCTGATAAGTTAGTTTGAGAATCCTAATTATGCGGTATGATTTAAAGGCATAATTCTTGTGGACTTAATGATATATCGTTTTTAAGATTCCGGCCGAAAATTTATGGGGAAAATGCCGATAGACTACATAGGGTTTTCCTCTTTCGGCGATTAAGATTTAAGGATGGATCAGGGAGCTGACGCCGGCCGGCGGGGCGGATCGATGAACTTTGTTAGAGAAGGATCCTTTGAACAGTAGCGAAGAGCGTTTCTACATTTCCGTCGAATCGTTGCGCATCAACATCACAAGGCGGCTTATTCCTCTTTTTTTCACGGCACTCTTCATCACCACCGTCATTTCGTTCTCAAGAATCCCGATGATGGGATTCCCCCCCTTAATGATCGTGCAACTGGTGATGGTGTGTGCTGCAGGAGGATTGCTTTTTGCTCGAAACCGCCTCCGCGCCGATCACGCAGCGCTGGTGATGGTCGGGATTTTCTCATTGTACGTGATTTGCGGCGCAGCCAGTATGGGACTGCTCTCAGCCACCTTTGTCCTGGGGCCGATCATTTCCCTCTACCTTATGCTCCTTGGCCACCGGAGATCTGCTTATGCAAGCATCGTTCTCACGTTTGTCTTCTTATGTGTCATTGGCGCTCTGTTCGTTTCGGGAAAGTTCGATTACCGCCTTTCTCCTGATGAGTACGTGCATTCGTTGTCAGCATGGTTGTTGATGATCTTCAGCATCACCCTCATCTCCGCATCATTCGTTGTCCCGTTTGAACTCATCCCAGGCGTCTTGGAAGGAAGTGAAGAGCGTTTCCGCGAAGCAATGGAGAACGCGAATGTCGGAATCTGCCTGACAGGACTTGATGGACACTTTCTGATGATCAACGACGAAATGTGCCGTTTGCTGGGTTACGACCGGCAAGAACTGGGGCAATTAAGCGTTATGGACATCACGTACCGCGATGACCTCGAAAAGACGCGCGCTTTTATTGAAGGCGCTCCGAACGGCCGTGAGGAAAAAATCAACCTGGAAAAAAGATTCGTTTGCAAGAACGGGGGGCTCTTGTGGGCGAATGTTTCGAGCGCGTTGCTCCGTGACCATCAACGAAAACCGCTCTACTTTATCACTCATGTCCGGAATATCACTCAAACGAAAACCTCCGAGCAGGAACTGAAGCAAGCCCTCGAATGGCAGGAGGCAATATTTCAAGGTTCGCGCGATTCTGTTTTTATTACAGACCGCACGTCTCGATTTGTTGCGGTCAACGACGCCGCTTGTGCGCTCACCGGGTACCCCCGGGAACAGCTCCTCACGATGAGGATCCCCGACCTGCACGATCAACCCGATTTAGCGGCATACGAGAAATATCATCAGAGAATTTTCGACGGAGAGGAGATCGTCTCAGAAGCAAAGATTCTGAGACGCGACGGCACAAAAATCGATGTGGAATTCAGCAACAGGCCGATCACCGTCGTTGGGTCGTCCTACATGCACACAACGGGCCGCGATATCTCTGAGCGGAAACAGACGGAAGACGCTCTTCTTGAAAGCGAAGAACGGTATCAGCGCATCAGCAACGCTGTCACCGACTATATTTATACCGTTCATGTTGTTGACGGCCGCCCTGTCGAAACGGTGCATGGCCCCGGCTGCGCTACGGTGACCGGCTACGAAAGCTCAGAATTCGCGGCGAAGCCGTATCTCTGGTTCGAGATGATAGCGCCCGAAGACCGGGCAATGGTCGAAGAACAATCCGGGCGTATTCTTCGCGGAGAGGAGACCTCCCCAATCGAACATCGAATCACCCATAAAAATGGGGGGGTGCGATGGGTGAGGAATACTTTCGTCCCCCACCGCGGCGCTCGGGGGGAACTTTCTTCATACGATGGATTGATCCAGGACATCACCGAGCGTAAAGTTGCAGAACAAGCCCTCCAGGAAAGCGAGACAAAGTACCGCTCGCTGGTCGAGGAGTTCGCCGATGCTATCGCGATCTACGTGGACGGGAAAATCGTTTTTGCGAACAGCGCGAGCGCTGGTTTGATGAGAGCATCGAGCACGCAGGAACTCATCGGGAAATCGGTCATTGATCTTGTCCATCCCGATTATCGGGCATTGATCGCCACGAGAATGGCTGAAGTTCTGACCAACGGCAAACCGCTGCCGCTTCTTGAGGAGAAATTCATCCGCCTGGATGGAACCGTTGTCGACGTCGAGGTGAAAGCACTGCCGGTCTCGTTCGGCTCGAAAGCAGGGGTGCAGATCGTCGTTCGCGATATTTCGGAGAGAAAGCAAGCGGAGGCTGCGCTCCGTGAAAGCCAGGCCCGCTACCGCGCAATGATCGAACAAAGCAGCGAAGGGATCACCATCGCCGACCTCGACGGCCGCTATATCATGGTGAATCCCGCCTATTGTATGATGACCCAATACTCCGAGAGCGAACTGTTGACGATGCATGTCAGCGACCTGCTTCTGCCGCAATCCTCGTTGAAGCTCTTTAAGAGCGTTGCGGCCGAGAATAAAATAGGGTCCAGAGAAGTTGAGCTAAAGCGAAAGGATGGTACCACGTTTATCGCCCTGATCAGCGGGGCGCCCCTGGAAATTGGGAACAAGAGATATGTCCAGGGCATCGTCCAGGACATCACTGACCGTAAACGCGCTGAAGAAGAATTGCGCGAAAGCGAAGAACGGTTTCATACGATGTTTGAAATGCACGATGCGGCTATGCTGATCATTGAGCCAGATTCTGCGCGAATCCTCGACGCGAACCCTGCAGCCGAAAGATTCTACGGTTATGCCGGCGCTCAGCTCCGCACAATGACGATTCACGACATCAACATGATGCCGGTCGAAAAAGTCAGCGGTGAAATGCTGCGCGCGTCATCCAGTCAAAAAAACACTTTCTTTTTTTTGCACAAGCTCGCCAACGGCGAAAACCGGTTTGTCGAAGTCCATTCATCTCCTATCAGCATCGGGGGGAAACAAAGACTGTTTTCAATCATCCACGACATCACCGAGCGCAAGAAAGCCGAAGAGCAGCTGCGCAAACTTTCCGTTGCAGTGGAACAAAGCCCCGTTTCCATTATTATCACGGATACCAAGGGGTGCATCGAATACGTCAATCCAAAATTCACCGAGGTAACGGGTTATGCGAACGACGAGGTCCTCGGGAAAAAGCCCAGCATTTTGAAGTCGGGCGAGACCCCCGATAAGGAGTATAAACACCTATGGGACACCATCAGCTCGGGAAAAGAATGGCGCGGTGAGCTTCACAACAAGAAAAAAAATGGGGAACTCTTCTGGGAAATAGCGTCGATCTCTCCTGTCAGGGATGAGAACAATGCTATCACCAATTATCTCGCCGTCAAAGAGGATATCACGGAGCGAAAACGCGCGGAGGAAGCGCTTCGTCACGCACAGAAATTGGAAGGAATCGGAACGCTTGCTGGCGGGATCGCCCATGATTTTAACAATCTTCTGAACGCGATCATCGGCCAATCGTCGCTGGCTCTCGGGAGATTGCCGAAAGAGAGTCCAGCCGAGGGAAATATCTCGAAAGCTCTGAAGGCAGCCGAACGCGCGGCGGACCTCACACGCCAGCTTCTTGCGTATTCCGGCAAAGGGAAATTTCTTTCAGAAGATTTCGACCTCAATAAGCTTGTAGAAGAAAATGCCCAGTTGCTCGAGGTTTCAGTTCCAAAATCGAGCCACTTGCGTTACGATCTTGATACGTCGGTGCTCTGCATGCGCGGTGACATGGGACAGATCCAACAGGTTGTGATGAACCTCATTATCAACGCCGGTGAGGCCCTGGGAACGAAAGCGGGCCACATCACCGTGTGCACAAGGCGGATCGAGATCACCGAACGCGATTCAGAATACTGGAAATACACGAACAATCCTTTGCCGCCCGGGGCGTATGTTTCATTCCAGGTGAACGACAGCGGCCACGGGATCAGTTCACAGGTCATGGCGCGGATCTTCGACCCGTTCTTCACCACGAAATTTACGGGACGAGGGTTGGGGCTTGCCGCTGTCCTCGGCATCATTAAAGGACATCATGGAGGCATTCGGATCAGCAGCGAAAAAGGAAAAGGTTCGGAATTTGAAGTGATCTTTCCTTACGTGAACTCGTCCGGTTCGACAGCATCCCAAGAGACCGATGAGGCCTCGCCGATCAACGGGCGAGGAGAATCAATTCTCCTGATCGACGACGAGCCCGCAATACTAGAGATGCTCGCAGACGTTTTGACCGATGCAAATTTTACCGTCCTGCAGGCATCGAACCCGGCCGACGGGATCGCTCTTTACCGGGAACATTCCGACAAAGTTTCGCTCGTAGTCTTGGATTATTCTATGCCGGGGATGGATGGAAAAGCCGCCTTCAATGAGCTCGTGAAAATAAACAAGGCTGTCAAAGTGCTCCTGTGCTCCGGTTATACAGAAGAAGAGATCAGGTCGGCGTTCGGGGGGAGTGCACCCGAAGGGTTTCTTCAGAAGCCGTACAAGCCAAACGCACTGCTGCACAAGGCATCAGCGATGCTCGCGCGAAGATCTTCATAATGTGTTGTGAAGCGTAGACATTTCCGTATGATCTTACTGCCGTTTTCAACCCGCATCTAAGCACTATCAAAGGAGGTACTCTTCATGGATCCTGTATTATTATCGCGTCTTCAGTTTGCCCTCACAGTAGGGTTTCATTTCATTTTTCCGCCGGTCACGATCGGGCTCGCCTGGCTGCTTGTGATCGTCGAGGGGCTTGGGTGGAAGAAGAATGATCAAACGTACGTCCGTGCCGGAAAATTTTTCGCAAAAATTCTTGCGCTGACTTTTGCCGTCGGCGTCGCCACCGGCATCGTCATGGAATTCCAGTTCGGCACGAATTGGGCCGAGTATTCGAAATTTGTCGGAGACATCTTCGGGGCTCCACTGGCCGCGGAAGGGGTCTTTGCCTTCTTTCTCGAGTCGACGTTCCTGGGCCTCTACCTGTTCGGCCGGAATAAAGTCTCCAAAGGAGTCCATTGGTTCTCGATCCTGATGGTCGCACTCGGCTCCACCATATCGGCGTTTTGGATACTGGTAGCAAGTTCGTGGATGCAAACGCCCGCAGGATTCCGCATCCAGAACGGCCGGGCTGAGCTTACCGATTTCTGGGAGGCCGTATTCAACCCCTCGACACTTCCGAGATTTTTTCATACCGTCGATGCCGCCCTGATCGCCGGCGCGTTCATTATGGCCGGTATCTCGGCTTACTTGATCCTGAGAAACAAAGAAACTGAGACCGCAAAGCGCTCTCTCACCATTGCGATCACATTCGGCCTTCTTGTTTCTGTCATGGAAGTTTTCCCCTTCGGGCATATTCACGGTCAGCAGGTTGCCCGGACTCAGCCGGAAAAATTTGCGGCAATTCAAGGTCTTTACGCTACCGAGAAGGGGGCGCCGCTCGTCTTCTTTGCCTATCCGACCGTTCCCCCTCCCACACTTCGGGCTCCTATCGAGATCCCCGGACTGCTGAGCTGGCTGGCATTCGGCGATCTCCAGGCGCCGGTCAAAGGCATCAATGAATTTTCACAGGACCAAATCCCGCCGCTCTGGCCGACGTTCGTTTCATACCACAACATGGTGCTGCTCGGGCTCTACTTCATTGCGATGATGTCTTTCGGGTTTGTGCAGCTGCGCAGAAAGAAGCTGTGGGAAAGCCGCCGACTCTTAAAATTTTTCGTGTGGTCGATGCCTTTTCCCGTCATCGCTTGCCAACTCGGATGGATCACTGCCGAAGTTGGCCGGCAGCCATGGATCGTGTACCATATCATGAAAACCGGCGACGCCATTTCCAAGACCGTCAGCGCAGGAGAAATTCTCTTCTCCGTGATTTTATTCGGCCTTATCTATCTCCTGCTCGGTTCTTTGTACATCTATCTGTTTATTCAGGAAATGAAGCATGGACCTGAAGCTGCAAATGGTATTTCGTTCTCTCAGCCAGCAAAGGAGGTGGTACGCTAATGGACCTGAACACCGTTTGGTTTTTACTCGTGGGGGTTTTGTTGATCGGTTATGCAATTTTGGATGGTTTTGATTTCGGTGTTGGCGTCGTACATCTATTCACGAAAGGGGAAGAACGTCGACGAATCAACATCAACGCGATCGGGCCGGTATGGGATGGCAACGAGGTGTGGCTCCTGACGGGGGGCGGCGCACTCTTCGCCGCATTCCCGATCGTCTATGCCACCGTTTTCAGCGCGTTTTATCTCGCCTTAATGCTCTTATTGCTTGCCTTAATTCTGCGGGCCGTGTCGTTTGAATTCCGCAGCAAGGTCGATTCGCCGGGCTGGCGGGCGGCATGCGATTGGGCATTCGGCCTCGGAAGCCTTCTCCCCGCGGTTCTGCTGGGCGTAGCGTTCGGCAACATCCTTCGGGGCGTTCCGATCGATGCAACCGGCACTTTCGTTGGAAGTTTCCTCGGCCTGTTGAATCCTTATTCCGTGGCGGTTGGCCTCCTCTCGCTAGCACTTTTCGTGATGCACGGGGCAATCTATCTGGCCATGAAAACAACGGATGATCATCGTGGCTGGATTGTAAAATGGATTACTCCTTCTTGGATCACGTTTGTTGCCCTCTACGCCGTTGCAACGCTGGCGACGTTTTTTGAAGCGGGTTTCCTCTTTCAGGGAGTGTTAAGCAATCCGCTTTTCTGGCTTCTCATTCTCCTGCTGTTCGGGTCGGTCATCTACATCCCGATCGCAGCAAAGGGGGGGCAGTATTTCAAAACGTTCATTGCGTCTTCCACGCTCATTGCCGCGATGATCGGGCTTGCTGCTGTGAGTCTATTCCCGAGGCTCGTCCCCTCGAACATCGATCTTGCAAACAGTCTCACGATCTATAATGCATCTTCGACACAAGGGACACTCGGCACGATGCTGGTTATCGCATTGATAGGCATGCCGGTCGTTATTGGGTATACGATCTTCGTCTACCGCGTGTTCAAGGGGAAGGTCTTGTTGTCAAAAGAGAGCTATTAGAGAGTCCGTCAGAGGGCTGAGCGCCGTCCGCACCGGGGAAAAACCCGAACGCGGACGGCGTTTAAGTCTATCACGAAGAAGCCTCATACTTCCCGAAAACCGTCGGAGTGAAATCGTTCTCTGTCGCGGTTTCTACTCAAGCAAACAATGTCCATCGGGCGTTCAACCATCGTATGGCAGGAATGCCACTTGACGGCGTTCATAAAATATGATATATTGGCGTCGAGTGAGGGAAGCGGCGCGGAAAAGACAAAGCCTCCGCAATGATCGACGGAGCCATCCGGCTCTGGTCAATTGATTCTTCTCGCATCCAACCTCCATCGGGGACACTCATGTGAAATGGAATTATCGGTGCCCACAATGCAGCAAACGGCACGCCAACGACTGGGGAGACAGAGATAAGACTCTTATCTGTCCGAACGCGAAACAGAGCTTTCGATTGCCATCGCCGGAGCAACAACATGACGGATTTGTTGACTCCCACGAATGGCCGGAGGAGATGGAAAGAGCGGTTGTTCTCCTGAAAGGAAATATATGCACTGTGCCAGGATGCAAGAAACCGTACGAAACCCTCGACCATCGGATTCCCTGGTCGAATAACGGGCATACTTCCGTCGAAAACCTCTTTCCGATGTGCAAAGAACATAACGGTGCTAAAGGAGACATGCAGTACAACACATGGCTTTCCGTCAAGGATCATCAACCTCGCCTCCCCGTCGATGGGGGAAACGAGAGAATCGTGTCTGAGAAGGACCCGGCAATACAATAAGTCAATCCGGCTGAATCAATATGGAGGACCCTTTCCATGAAATGGTATCATTATGTGATGTGTTTCCTGGCCGGCCTCTTCCTGGCCAATACCGTACCGCATTTCATTCACGGAGTTTCAGGAGATAAATTCCCTTCGCCGTTCGCCAATCCTCCCGGCAGAGGACTCTCTTCCCCATTTGTCAATGTTCTCTGGGGATTCGCAAACATGCTGGCCGGATATTTTTTGCTTCGAGGAGGCAAACTCTCACGGGAAAAGATGTGGAGTCTCGTCGCATTTTTTGCCGGCGTGCTTTGCATGAGCATCATGCTCAGTTTTACTTTTGCCGATAAGGCACAATAAAATCTGACAACCGCCTCTTCAAGCTCATACTAACAAACGATGAGAACAGTGACCGTCCCCGACCGCCGATTCAGCCTCCTTCCTTTTCTTTTGAGTATGCTCCTCCTCCTTCCCTCCTGCTCACGGCACAACGAGGGGGAAAAAGGCCTCTCTCAAGATGCCGATGACTATCGGGCGATGTCCCAGGCTCCTGGGATCCAATATCCTTCCGACCAAATTACCTTTCATCAGACCAACCTCCATTTTCGGTACGAGCTTCAATCTGCCACAACGGATGCGCAACGTTCGGCTATCCTGGATGAATGTGATAAAGCACGAACGAAATTCTTCAAGGAGAGGAAGAAACATATTGACAACTGGATAGGCCGAATTGCAGAAGTACGGAATGAAAATAAAGGGGCATGGACATTTCTGAGAATTGTCAGCGAAGCTGGGATGCTGTTGGTCTCCTATCAAACCCACTACCAGCGCTGGCCCACATGGAAAGACAACTCCGTCATCGACAAAGGGACAAAACCATATCAGCAAGTCGCTCATCTCGGCGTCGGTCAATTAGTGACATTCTCGGGAGTATTCGTTGAGAGTATTTACGACAGATACAGTGAGACCAAGACCCTCGACCTTCCATCAGTGAATTCTCCTTCGGTGGTGATCAAATTCAATAGCATCACTCCGTACTCCCCGGCGGCGAAATAATAAAAATATTCATTCGATTTCTTCAATACGGCCGTCCTTCCTTTCTTCCATTCACATCACTTCGTTACCAGCCACTTGGCTGAAATTAGCCAGCACGATTAGCATCGAGCACTCCCCTCCCTTCTGCGCAATCCGTATCCGAGTATTTTCGCGATTCTCAGAGGATTCCGCCGCATACGAATAAGTTCGTCGTGGCACGCCTGTTGCTCAAGTAAATAGGGGGAGAGATATTATTGCAGGGGGCGTCGCTCCGGAGGTAAGGTTTACGTTTTCTGCCTCCTCAGGACTAATACGAAGGAGAAACAAATTTTCCTTCTATCGCAAACGGGTCGCCTCCGTTCGACCCCCTCAATGGAGCCCTGCTCAAGAAACAGTCACGATCAACATTGATGACAAAAACCCCATGGGAAAAATTTCTCTCGACAAACTCAGCGAAGGGATGATCATTGATGAAGCTGTCAGCGACCTTCACGGCACGATGCTGCTGCAAAAGGGGACTGCGGTCACTCAATCAGGAATCAAGATCTTAAAAACGTGGGGCATTACTGAAGTGAGTGTTGACGAAGCCAGCACAAAGCAATGCGAAGGGACGACGGAGCCTCAGACCCCCCCCCGGTTCATAGAAGAAGCGACAGCCGAAGCAGCAGTGCTTTTCAGATATGTCAACGAAGCGAACGCCTTCTCGAAAGAGCTCAAGCGAATCGCAATCAGCCGCATCGCCGGAGCGAAATCGAAAGAAGGGTCGCCATGCTGAACAATCCCCGGGAACTGATCGACGGATCGGAAAGGCTTTCTTCCATTTCGGTAGTCCATGACCGGCTGCATGAGGCAATTTTCAACCGGCAGACGACCGTGGCCCAAATCAGCGCCATTATCATGCAGGATGCCGGCTTGACCGCCAGGCTCCTCCGAATCGTCAACAGCGCATATTTCGGGTTTCCAAGAAAAATCGATACAATATCGCGGGCCGTGATGATCATCGGCACGCAGCAGCTGCATGATCTCTCGATCGCAACGTCGATCGTGAAACTCTTCCGCAATATTCCCGAGCGGTTCGTTTCGATGGAATCATTCTGGAAGCACGGTATCGCGTGCGGCCTTGCAGCGAGGGTCATCGCATGTCTCAACCGTGAATCGAACGTCGAGCGCTTTTTTGTCGCCGGGATTCTCCATGATGTCGGAAGGCTGATCATGTACGATAAAATACCCGACGTGATGGACGAGGTATTCGATTCCATCACTGAACATCCCGCTCCCATGTTCAAAGCCGAGCAGGAAATTGTCGGCTTCGACCATGCCGCGGTCGGCGGGGCGCTGATCGAAGCATGGCGCCTTCCGGGAAGCCTCGAAGAGGTTATCCGGTATCACCACACTCCCATGCTTGCAAGCCGTTACCGCGACGAGGCGTGCGTCATCCACATCGCCGATGTCGTAGCTCACACCATCCAATGCGGGAGCAGCGGAGAAATATGCGTCCCTCCTTTCGACGAGGAGGCATGGCTGGCGTTGGGGCTTAACCCGGGATTTCTTCCTCAAATCTTCGACCTCGTGGACCGGAATCTCGACAGTGTTTTGAAAATGTTTCATGCGGGGGAATCATGACAGATGCAGACCATCAGGCGGGCCCGAGCGCCGAAGCGCTGCTGGAGCGCGTGCGTTTTCTCGAGGAGACAAACCAATGGATGCTCGAGTCGTTCGAAGAAGTTTCCACCATCGACGACGAGCAATCCTCGCTGCAATCAGGCTGGGATAAACTTTCGATTTACAGTTCGACGCGCGAACATCTTCGCCGCCTTGTCGGGCTGGAGACGACGGCTTTTTTCATCCCCGACGAGTCGACCAATGAATTTACCCTGGACGATGTCGATCCGCCAGGCGACCGTCATCTGATTCTTAACGAGGTGAACCAGTTTATCGACGAGGGCCTTTTTGGCTGGGCGCTGCATCAAAGCAGGCCTATTCCTATTCCGTCCCGAACCGACGGGCGCGTCTTCGTCCTGCACGGCCTTGAGACCCGGCGGAGCGTCATCGGGATGTTCGTGGGCATCGCGGCCGGCGCTGAATCTATCCCGAATAAGCTGGCGCTCAACCTGATGTCGATAATCCTGTTCAAGACAGCCGCCGGCCTCGAACAGCTGGAATTATACCGCCGTATCAGCAATCAAAACAGGCTCCTCGAGCAGAAGGTTGAGGAACGGACAAAGGAGCTGATCGCCGCGAAAGAAATTGCCGTCAGGGCTTCGCGGCTCAAATCCGAATTTGTGGCGAACATGAGTCACGAGCTGCGGACCCCCCTCAGCGGCATCATCGGCATGGCAGAACTTCTCCTCGGCGCTGAACTTCCAAACGAAGAGCGGAGGTACGCGGCGATCATCCGTGCATCAGGAGATACCCTCCTCGCGATCATCAACGACATTCTTGATTTTTCAAAGATCGAGGCGGGCAAGCTGACACTCGAACGAATTCCTTTCGACCTGGGACAGATCGTCGCCGAGGTCGCCGCGATCCTTGAGGGAAAAGCGGCTGAAAAAGGGCTGAAGATAAAAACGGATCTCCCTGAGAAATGCCTTTCGAATCTGCTGGGAGATCCGTTGCGTCTGCGGCAGATCCTGATGAACCTCGTCGGTAACGGGATCAAATTTACCGACCGGGGCTCGATCGCGATAAGCGCATCGATCGAACCGCCGGGCGTTGAGAACCCGATGCTGAAGATTTCGGTCTCCGACACCGGCATCGGCATTGCCGATGAAATTCAAAAGAACCTCTTCCAGAGTTTCACCCAGGGAGACGGGTCGACAACGAGAAAATACGGCGGAACCGGTCTCGGCCTTGCGATATCCAAACAGCTGGTGGAACTAATGGGAGGGTCGATCGGCGTTCAAAGTCACGAGGGGGAAGGAAGCACATTTTGGTTTACTCTCCCGCTTCACGCTCAACACGCGGTCCGGGAACCATCAGCAGTCCATATCATAGACCGGCTACACGATCATTCCCCTGATCCCCCCCCAATTTCAAGCGGCAAAGAGGATCATGCGCCGATGATCGTCGGCAAGGATGTCCGCATTCTGATCGCTGAAGACAATCAAATCAATCAGGAAGTCGCCAAGGGGATGCTCGAGAAATTCGGCGTGCAGGCGGCAGTCGCCGGCAACGGCCGTGAAACTGTCGAAGCGAATCTTCGGACTCCGTTTGATCTGATCTTTATGGACTGCCAAATGCCCGTGATGGACGGTTATGAGGCAACCCGGCTCATCCGGAGCAGTGATCAGCGGAGGGACAGGCCCGTGATCGTCGCGATGACGGCCAATGCCTTCAACGAGGACCGGGAGCGATGCATTCAGGCCGGGATGGACGATTACGTTGCGAAGCCGTTCAGGAAATCTGACATCGAGGGAATCCTTAGAAAGTGGCTGCCGCGCATCGCGATCAACGCGGGCACACCCCAACCCGTTCAGGCGTCTTCGGTCCTGACAGCGCCCCCCGCGACCGTCATAGATCCGGAACGCATCAAAGAAATTAACAGCATCACCTCGCACGGACATCCCAGCCTGTTACGACGCATCACGCGGCAGCTCGATAATGACTCGCCAAAAAGAATTCTTCAGATGCGTGAAGCGGCGGTTGCACAGGATGCCGGGAAGATCCGAATGGCCGCTCATGCCCTTCGGGGAAGCGCCGCTCAAATCGGCGCCGTCGCAGTTGCAGAACTTAGCGAGCATATAGAACTTCTTGCAATCAACGGCCATCTCGCAGAGACCGAACACCTGGTCGATGAACTCGAGGAGGCCCTTAAAAAAACAGTGTCGCAGCTTGAGACATTAATCCCAAAGGATGACCTTTTATGAAAATTCTTGTTGTCGATGACGACGTCGTCTCCCAGCTCCTGATCACGGAACAGCTGCAAAGCCTCAATTACGAAGTGTCTGTCGCCTCGGACGGCAAAGAGGCATGGAGCGTCTACCAGGCTAAGAATCCCAGGATCGTCATTACGGATTGGATGATGCCTCAGGTGGACGGCCTGGAATTGACCCGCATGATCCGGTCAGAGAACAGGAATGCGTACACGTTCATCATTTTCCTCACCGTTCTCCGGGGCAAAGGAAGTTATCTTGAAGCGATGAAAGCCGGAGCCGATGATGTTCTCACAAAGCCGTTCGACTCGGAGCAGCTGGCCGCGCGCTTGCAGGTCGCGGAACGCATCCTGAACATGCAGCACGAGATCCGGCAGCTTCAGTCGATCCTCCCGATCTGCTCCTACTGTAGACGGATCCGCCAGGATGACGACACATGGGTGTCAATCGAAAAGCACATCAAGCAGAAGACCGACACCTCGTTCTCGCACGGCATTTGTCCCGACTGCTATCACAGTCATGTGAAGCCGGCCATTGAAAAGCTTCGCGGCAAAGAAAAAGCTGTGTAAGGATTTTCCTGCTCCAGGGATCCGATCATTACGTCAATGCATGAAGGGAATAGTATGGGAATGAAAATACCGGGGAAGCCGACACTCAGACTTTTGGTCATCCTTGGCGGAGCCATGGTGGCGAGCGAGATAGCCAGCGTAAAGATTCTCCCCCTTTTCTTCAAGAGCGAAAGCTGGACGACGTCGCTTACCGAGGCGGGGTTGTTTACGTTGATTACGTTTCCCCTCGTCTATCTTTTTTCGTTCAAGCCAATGGACAGATTGTATGACAGGCTTCGCGAAACGGAAGAGCGTTTTCGAGCCACGTTCGCTCAGGCGGCCCTCGGCATAGCTCATGTTTCGCTTAACGGCAGATTCATTCTGGTCAATGCCCGATGGTGTGAGATCGTCGGCTATTCCCGGGACGAACTGATGACAATGAGGTTTCAGGATATCACACATCCGCAAGACCTGCAAAATAGCCTCGTGAATTTGAACTCGTTGCTGGCCGACGAAACCCGGACACTGACTACGGAAAAACGTTACCTCCGAAAGGACGGATCTGTCGTCTGGATCAATCTGCGGACTTCGTGTGTTCGAGACACTTCCGGTACGCCTCAGTATTTCATCTCCATTATTGAAGATATTACCCAGCGGCGGCAGGCAGAAACGGCCCTGCGCGAGAACGAGCATAACATGAATGCCATTCTGGAGTCGACCGCCGACGGCATTGCAGCCGTGAACAGTGAAGGGAGAATAATAAAATCCAACCAGCGGTTTGCCGAACTATGGAGGATCCCTCAATCATTGATCGATTCGGGGGATGAAACAGAGGTGTTCAATCATGTCCTGACAGAGGTTACGGACCCGGAAGCATTCCGTTCGAAGATTCAGCAGCTGCGAGGATCCGACGGCTTCGATTTTGACACTGTGTATTGCAAGGACGGCAGGGTCTTTGAGCGGTATTCCTCATCGATAACCAACGGGAGACAACACAGCGGACGCGTGTGGTCGTTCCGGGACATTACAAAGCGGACGGAAATGGAAAAGGATCTGCGCGAAAGCGAAGAGCGCTACCGCTCCATTATCAATGCGTCCCCCGACAACATTACCTTCGCCCGGCTCGACGGAAGTATTGAGATGATCTCACCGCTCGCCGTTTCCATGTTCGGTTATGATTCCGAAGAGCAGTCGCGCGGGTTGAATATCGTGGATTTTATCGTTCCAAGCGACCGGCCTCGCGCTCTCGCCAACATCGCGGCGAGACTCCATGGCGAGCCGATGCGGTCGAACGAGTACCGGGCGTTGCGTAAAAACGGAAGCACGTTCGACATTGAGGTCAACACAGACTTTATTCGTGACCGTGATGGCCGGCCTGAAAAATTAGTGCTGGTCATTCGCGATATCACCAAACGCAAAGAGGCTGAACAGGCGCTCCGGGAAAGTGAAGAGAGATTCCGGTCCGTCTACGAAAACTCAACCATCGGGCTGTACCGTACAAAGCCCGACGGGACCATCCTCCTTGCGAACCCCACGATCATTGAAAAGCTCGGATATAAGACGTTCGACGAACTGAAGTCGAGAAACTTGAACCGCGAAGGGTTCGAGCCGTCGTACGAACGCCGGCAGTTTGTCGAGCAGATGGAACGATGCGGCGAGATTCGAGGGCTGGAATCGGCCTGGAAGAAAAGCGACGGGTCGATCATTCACGTCAGAGAAAGCGCCCGTGCGATCAAAGATGGAGCCGGCAACACGCTCTATTACGACGGTACCGTAGAGGATATCACCGACAGAAAACGGGCCGAAGAGGCGCTCAGAGAAAGCGAAGCTCATGCCAGAAAACTTGCCGCTATCGTCGAATCGTCCGACGACGTCATCATTAGCAAGACGCTGGAGGGCATCATTACCAGCTGGAACAGAGGGGCGGAATCGATCTACGGTTACTCTCCGAGCGAGGTGATCGGGAAGCCCATCTCCATCCTCCTTCCCCCCGGCTCTTCGGACGACATGGAGGAGATTCTCGATAAAATCAAGGCGGGTTCGAAACTGGTCCATTACGAAACTGTCCGCCAGAAAAAGAACGGCGAACGGATCGAGATGTCCCTGACGATATCGCCGATCAAGGATCCCGACGGACGCATTGTCGCTGCGTCGACGATCGGGAGAGACATTACGGAACGGAACCGAGCGGAGAGGCTGCTGAGGCAGAGCGAGGACAAGTTCAAAACGGCATTCCTGACAAATCCCGACGCGGTGAACATTAACAGGCTTGATGACGGGATGTACGTTTCGATCAACCCGGGCTTCACCCGCATCATGGGCTACTCGGAAGAAGAGATGGTGGGAAAAACATCGCTCGGACTCGATATCTGGGTGCATCCCGAGGACAGGGAAAAGTTGATCGACGGATTGCGGGAAAACGGAAGGTTCGACAACCTCGAGGCCCCCTTCCGGACGAAGCATGGTGAGATCATCGTCGGCCTAATGTCCGCTTCCATCATCGAAATGGAAGGCGTCCCCCACATTCTCTCCATCACGCGCGACATCACCGACTTGAAACGGAGCGAAGAGAAAAAACTCGAGTTGGAACGCCGCCTTCTGCAGTCGCAAAAATTAGAAAGCATCGGGACCCTTGCCGGAGGCATTGCGCACGATTTCAATAACGTGCTCGGCGGAATTGTCGGCTATACTGAAATGTCGCTTCAGTATGCCGAGAAAAACTCAAAACTCGAGCGAAATCTCTTCAAAGTCCTCAAAGCTACCGAAAGGGCAAAAAATCTGATCCAACAGATACTGACATTCAGCCGAAAGACAGCGCCGCAAAAAGCGATCATTTCGGTCCGGCCGGTCATCAGAGAAGTGCTGGACATGCTGAAGGCTTCGATCCCCTCCTCCGTCACGATCCTCTCCGAACTGGACAAGACCGCAAAGCCGATCTTAGCTGATTCGACCAAGATCCATGAAGTGCTTCTGAATCTTGCCACCAATGCGGTTGATGCCATGGAAAGGCGGGGGACGCTGACATTTCGCCTTCTGTCTGTCATGCTCGATAAAGGTTTTCACGGTCAAGTCGGAGAGATCACGCCGGGCGAGTATACCGTCGTGGAAGTGTCCGACACGGGATGCGGAATGGATGCCGCGACGCTCGCGAGGGCATTCGAACCTTTCTTCACGACGAAGGCGGTCGGGATCGGCACGGGAATGGGGCTCAGCGTCGTGTTGGGGGTCCTCCAATCGTTCGGAGGAGATGTTCGGGTGGAAAGCATCGTTGGAAGAGGGACAACGTTCAGACTCTTCTTCCCCGCGGTCGATGATCCGGTCCCAGAAATAACGGATGAGGAGGCATTGAAGAAGCTGTCGGGCGACGAAACAATACTCTTTGTCGACGATGAACCGATGCTCATCGAAATGACGAAAGAGATACTGGCCCCGATGGGATACACCGTGATCGGCATTACCGAAAGCATCGAGGCGCTGCATTTCATTCAACAACACTCGAGCGACATCGACATCCTGATCACCGACCAGACCATGCCGGGCATCTCGGGAATGGAACTGGCAAAAGAAACGTTGAAAATACGAAGCGATCTTCCGGTTGTTCTCTGTACCGGATTCAGCAGCGAATTGAACCCGGAGAGAGTGGCCGCGATCGGCATTGACCACATCTTAATGAAGCCTTTTCGCGCAAACGAATTGAGCGGAATTATCAGGGATATTATTGATCATCAACAATAAAGGTTCGTATGGCAAAAATACTTGTGATCGACGATGATGAAATCATGAACGGAATGATCGTGCAACTCCTGTCGGAAGCCGGGTACGACGTGGAAGGAGCGCACGACGGGAGCCTCGGCTTAAAAATGATCGAATCCAAAACGTTTGACCTGATCATCACGGACATCGTCATGCCGGAAAAAGAAGGAATTGAAACGATCATGGAAATCCGGGGACAGAGCAGGAAAACACCGATCATCGCCATTTCGGGGGGAGGGAAAATTGAGCCGGAACAATATCTCCGGATGGCTCAGCATTTCGGCGCAGATTACACATTCCAGAAGCCTTTTGACCAAAAGCACTTTCTAGCTGCGGTGCGGGAATGTCTGTCGGGACTTTAGCCATGAACCCCGTTCTTCAAAAAAGATCTCCGCAATAGGCCTGCTGTTAACGCTTGACTCTCCCCTTGATTACATATACATTGGGTTGGCTGTAAGCCTGGGGATGGAGTGGGGATTGAGGGGAAAGACCCTTGGCTTCGCAAAGAAGAGAAGATGAGGGTTTTTTGTTTTATAACGGCCGACTGTAAAGCCAAGAAAATCCTCCTCTTCCGGCACACGCGCAGCGAGCATCGATAGCTGCTTCACCCGACTTCCAATCAACTTCTCTCATGGGACAACAACAGATTCTTCTCGTCATTCTCGGCGTGATCGTGGTCGGCGTGGCGATCGCGGTCAGCATTGCGATGTACCAGGACAACGCGATTGACCACAACCGCGCCGCAGTCATCGGCGATCTGAAAAAACTCGCGATCAAGGCCCAGCAATACTATTCAAAGCCGACCTCTCTTGGAGGAGGAGTCAATACTTTTTCCGCCCTCACCGCTGACGCGACAGGCCTGGCGCAGCTCGCAACGACGGCATTCACGGACAACGCCAATGGGACGTACACGATCAAGACGGCCGGGAGTGATTCCGGGATTGTCTTTGAAGGGGTTGGAAAAATCGGCCTCAGCGACGGAACTTACCCTACGTACGACATGACCGTGACCCCGTCAACTCAGACACCCACAAAATTAAATTGAATAGGGGATCATTTCAGCCAGACCATACGGGGACAATTTTCCTTCGAATTCATCCTGCCGGAAAGAAAAAGGTAATTAAGCACGTTTGGGCGTTGGGCGGTTCAACTATCTTTCGGCAGAGGGGCCTCAGCGGGGAGATTACGAATCTCTTGAAGTTGATGGCGGATGTAGGCGAGCTCCTTTTTGAGTATCTGCTCCATCGTTTCGAATTCGAGAGCGCGCATTTCGTCGGTCTTGACATGCAGCTGCTGGAGCATTAATTCCGATTTCAAACTCACCTGGTAGTCGAGGTCCGCCTTCAAACGGTCCTGTTTTTGGGCTCTATTCTGGCTCATCATGATCAAGGGGGCCTGCAGAGAGGCGACCACGGCAAGGACGAGGTTGAGGAAGACAAAAGGATACGCGTCGAACGGTTTGAAAATAAACTCCATGACGTTAAGTAGAATCCACAGGATAAGGCAGACGAAAAAATAAATGACGAACGTCCAGCTTCCTACAAAATCTGCGACCTTGTCGGCGAGCCTGTCCCCGAAGCTCAATTGCTCCTCCATCTCGACATTCACGTTTTTCGAAGCGAGCGTCGTCACAAGGTCGTTCGTCGCGCGCAGCCGCTTTCCCATCTCGCTGATCATCGAGATCGCCACCGTGGGACGGGTGGTGACAAATTGGATGAAATGATCGCGCATCATTTCCAGAAGCCGGCTGTCGCTGGTTGCCGTGGCTTTGGCCGTCCGGGGAAGCCCGTCAACAAGAGAAAGCTCGCCGAAAAATTCTCCCTGGCTCAGGAGGGAGACCCGTATGTCCTTTTTCTCGGTCTGGGACGGGACTGAAATCTCAATACTCCCTTCCTCGATGATGTACATCGAAGACCCGCTCTCCCCTTTCCGGAACAACACTTCGTTCTGCTTCAAATCCCGGGGATGCCACAGGGTACGCAAGACTTCGAGATCAGCCGATGAGAGCTTTTCAAAAATCGGAATCTTGGCCAGAAACTCTTGAGAGATCATAGGCAGTACCATCGATAAAAATCAGACGTCTACGCGGAGCCGTAACGTTATCAGGCCGTGAGCTGGTTGCCGCATTCCTTGCAGAATCTGCTTCCCACGGGGTTGTTCGCATGGCATTTTGAGCACGTCACGCCGGAAAGAGATTTTCCGCATGAAGGGCAGAATTTTGCCCCCTCGACAAAGGGAGCGCTGCAGTATGGACAGACGTTCTTTTTCTCTTCGATAACTTTTGCTTCATCCGCGGCGATGTCTTCCTGAATGTCCTTGCTCGCTTTCCTGAATTCTCTGACTCCCTTCCCGAATCCTTGCGCGATTTCGGGAATTTTTTTAGCGCCGAAAAAAATCAGGATGACGAGAAGGATCAAGATCAGTTCAGGTGCACCAAGATTTCCCATTTTCTTCCTTTCAAAGATGTTTTTCTTTCCCCGCCTCTGAGACAGCCGAATCTCCTGCTGCCTTTCATCCTTTCGCATTGAAGACAAAACCAAAGGAATCCCCTCATCTTCCGCGAGGCAGAGTCATATTGTTCCAATATACACAATCGAAGAATAGTACTCAATGGCGGGAAGAAAATCACTTCGGCCTTGAATTCGAGGAAATAATGCCATATACTATATAGTTTTGGAACCGCATTCTTCATCTATCCACTCAGTGAACATGGGACATAAAAAGATCAATCGTCTTGTCGCTCTTGCAGTTTTTGCAGTAACGATGTGCACATACCTTTATACGCTTCCCCCGACCGTCGTTTTCTGGGACGTACCGGAACATTGCGCGGCATCGTATCTCCTTCAGGTTCAGCATCCTCCGGGCTCTCCTCTGCTCGTCATCGTCATGCGCGTCGCTTCGATGATCCCGCTGTTCTCGGACATCGCCGTCCGCATGCATTTCATCAACGCGCTGGCGAGCGCGATCGTCGTGACGCTTCTGTACCTTATTACCGTGAGGGTGATCCTCCTGCGTCATGATCTGCCCGAAGCTCCGTTCGACCGGATCGCGGTCTACGGTTCCGCAGCGATCGGCGCCCTTGCATTGACATTCAGTACGACATTCTGGTTTAACGCTCTCGAGACCGAAACGAGGAACACGAGCCTCTTGTTCACCGCCATCATCATCTGGCTCGCCCTCCGGTGGCATGAAGAATACGAGGAACCGCACTCCGACGCCTATTTGCTCCTGATCACGTTTCTTGTCGGGTTGACAACGGGTATTCACATCCACGGGCTTATGGGATTCTTCGTCGCTATTCTCGTGGTGTATTTCCGTTTCTACAAGCAATCGTTGAAACAATTCCTCTTTTCAACGGACATTATCAAGTTCGGCGTTGTCGCCTCGCTGATCTTTTTCAGCGCGTATCCCGGCATTGTGAAATGGTACCCGTCGATGCTTGCCGGCGAGGTCTTCGGGATCACGACCGACCTGTGGGTTGTGGCCGCCGTCGTTCTCCCGCTGGCGGCGTTCTATCTGCTGTACCATTCCATCAAAACCAATAAGAGGATCCTGAACATTGCGGCGCTGTCGTTTCTGTTCATTCTTCTCGGATATTCGATCTATGCCGTCGTCTACATCCGGTCGAATGCCAACCCCCCGATCAACGAGGACAACCCGAATACGCTCAAACGCCTTGTGATGTATCTCGAACGAGAGCAGTACGGCGAGACGCCGCTCCTCCAACGCCGCTGGTCGAACGAACCGGACAAGATGGAATATTTCAAACAGTACACGAGCGACAGCGATTATTTCTGGCGATACCAGATCAACCATATGTACCTCAGGTATTTCGGCTGGAATTTCATCGGCAAGGAGGACGACTGGCAGGGGGCCGGAGTCAAGTTCGCTCAATTGTTCGGCATCCCCTTTCTTATCGGATTGATCGGGTTCTATTATCATTGGAAGATAGACCCAAAGATGGCCTTCATCATGACGATCTATTTCGTGCTGACCGGCTTTGCCCTCGCGGTCTACTTCAACATGCAGCAGGAGCAGCCGCGCGAGCGTGATTACTTCTTCGTCTATTCCTTCTTCGGGTTCTGTCTGTGGATCGGCATGGGGACACTTGCCATCGTGAATTATCTTGAGCAGATACTGAAAGAACAGCAGGCGAGGATCGCCGGTTATTGCGCGCTGGCACTTGCGTTTATTTTCGTCCCGGCGAACATGCTCCGGTCCAACATCCATCCGTCCAGCCGCTACGGGCACTACCTCGCATGGGACTACGCGTACAACCTGCTTCAGAGCACTG
The DNA here is from genome assembly GCA_035506275.1 of Bacteroidota bacterium. Classification (NCBI taxonomy): domain Bacteria; kingdom Pseudomonadati; phylum Bacteroidota; species Bacteroidota bacterium. The sequence continues at coordinate 227,584 of DATJPT010000009.1, read as the reverse complement.
AGAAAGACGCCATCCTCATCACCAACGGCGACAACGATACCTTCCCGCTGTGGTACCTGCAGGATGTCGAAGGAGTCAGAAGAGACGTCAGGGTCATCTGCCTGAGCCTTGCGAACACCGATTGGTACATCAAGCAGCTGAAAGATACCGAACCGTTCGGAGCGAAAAAGGTGCCGATCAGCATGACGGACGATCAGATCACGGGCATTCAGCCCGTGCAGTATGAACCGCAGATGTTCTCACTCCCCGTGCCGCGGAGCGCCAAGGAAGAATGGGACACGATGTCAACGCCTCCGGCAAATTCCGATGTTGCCCTCCAACATTCACTCGGGTCGGAAATTGTGGATACGGTAAAATTCGTCATGCCGGCAACGCTGCAATTCGGAAATATCAAAGCGCTCAGGGTGCAGGACATTCTTGTCTTTGACATTGTCCGCACGAACCGGTGGGAGCGTCCGATCTACTTTGCAACAACAGGCGGAGACGACAGCAAGATCGGTCTTCAGGACCATATGGAGATGCGCGGGCTTGCGATGAAGCTCGTTCCCCGGAAAGTCCGCAATTTTTGGGAAGGCGTGAATGAGAACGTTCTTCGAAAGCAGCTCATGACGGATGTTCAAACTCCGCTTCAAACGCCGTCATTCGGTTTTCGGTGGCGGGGACTCCAGGATCCGGCGGTGCATTTCGACGAAAACCAGCGCCGGCTTATCATGAATTACCGGCAGGCGTTCCTCTCGCTCACCGTCTATCTCACGAACGTCAAGCACGATTCGGCCGGCGCTATCGCAGCGCTGAACAGAATGGAACAGGTCATTCCGCATGCTCTTCTCTCCATCGACTATCGGTCCAAAGCCGACATCGCGGAAATTTACAGAATAAACGGAGATACTCTCCACGCACGTCAATTTGCCGCGGAGCTCGTAACGGAATTAAACCCGTACCTGACGAACGCACAGATGACCGAGCAATTGGATCAGTATAACCCTCTTATCGTCCTGTCGCAATCGTATGAATCCCTGAAGGAGTATGACAAAGCTATCGCGACCATGAACCATGTCGCCGAGGTCTATTCACGCATACCCGGGATCAGAAACATGGTGGACCAAAGGATCCGGGAGATAAAGGCGATCCAAGCGAAGTAGGCGGGCTACGGCTCTACGCCCGATGAAAAGAAAAACCCCCGTACGACCGGGGGTTTTTCTTTTTGAGGAGGCAAACTCGTTACCGGTAAAGACGATGGCGCTGGATGTACTGCTGGACAACGCGGGGAACAAGATACTGAATCGACCTTCCCTGGTGGATCATCTCCCTGATCTCCGAGGAGGATATTTCAACGTTAGGCACCGAGGCGAATATTACCTTCTTAGAGCTACTCTTTTCGGGGGCTCTCAATTGTTGAGATGGTCTGTTCATCACCGCCAGCGACGCCAGCTCGAGTATCCGCTCAGGATTTTTCCAGGTATCAAACTCCGCGTAGTTATCCGCTCCGATAATCAGAAACAATTTACTGCCGGGGAAATTCAGCCTGAATGCTTCCACGGTGGTATAGGTGAACGATGTTCCCCTCCTCTTTATTTCTATATCGGAAAAATCAAATCGAGGGTTTAAGCCAACCGCCAGCCGTACCATCTGCAATCGGTGCGTCGCCAGTTTTTCTTCCCCCTTTTTCTTATGCGGCGAGATGAATGAGGGGACAAAAAACAGCTTATCCAACCCGAGCTGGTCGCAAATACTTTCAGCGACGATCAAATGTCCCGCATGCGGGGGGTTGAAGGTGCCGCCAAAGATGCCGATCCTTTTTGGTGGAGTGATCATATATTCCTACATAGCGCGGTGATATACTTCGAGTGTCCTTCGTGCAGTTTCTTTCCACGAAAATCTGGAGGCGCGCTCGATTCCGTTTCGAATCAATGTATTCTTCAAATGATGATCCCGCAGCACGTTCACCATGGCATCGGCAAACATTCTATATTTCCCCGTCTCGCAGAGTATCGCCGCATCTCCGGCAATCTCCGGAAGGGAACCGGCATCCGATGCTATGACGGGAGTCCCGCATGCCATGGCCTCCAACACCGGCAGGCCGAAGCCTTCATAGAACGACGGAAGGACAAACATTTCGGCCCCCTGATAAGCGCGATTCAAATCTTCATTCGACAACCAGCCGAGCGAAGCAATTCTCCTGGAGAGATGCAGCGAATCTATTATTGCGGAGAATGCTGCATTCGACTTGGGATCGCTGCCGACAAAAACCAGGCCTAAATCCGGATATGATGCGGTCACCTCGTTGAATGCCCGAAGAAGAACATCGATCCCTTTATGAGGCTTTGTATTTCCAACAAAGAGAACATATGGACGATCCAGCCGGAATTTCTCTCTGAACTCTGTTGACGATGATGACCGGCTAAACTGCTCCGAGACTCCGAGATGAATAGGAATGATCTTATCCTCACTGACTCGGAATGACCGAAGAATATCGAGCTTAGTGAACTCTGAATCTGTAATGATAAACTCTGCGCTGCTGGTCGCATGCAACATCATTCCGTAAGAATATGACCGCTGCAATAAAGAAAAATCCCGCGGAAACCGCAAATGAATGAGGTCATGAATCGTTACCACTGATGGACATTTTAAGCCAAAGGGAAGAGTATAATGGGGGGAATGGAAGAGTGAGACGCCCCTGGAATTAATTTCTCTTCCAAAAAAAGCAAACTCTCCCACGGAATATTTCCCGTGGGCTGAAACGGATGTCTTCCATCTTTCGGGAACAGCAACAGTCTCAGCGTCCTGCGGACCTAGGAACAGGTGGAAATCAGGGGCCGCGGGGAGCGATATGAATTCGCTGAGAAGATGCTGGATGTATGTTCCGATCCCGAAGTCATGATATTTTCTTGCGTCTATTCCTATGAGCGGCATCGGAGGTGTTCGTTGTGACAGGAACTCTTCAGGCGTGTTGCTGCATTGCCCGTCTTCTTTGTCGTGCACAATTTACAAAAAAATACCCTAAAAGAAAGGACCGGCCGGTGACTTCTGTAACGGAAAGCCTGAACACTTCCCGTCGTTGATTAAGTAAAAACTTCTGTGTATCATCAATACGAGAAAATTCACACTTATAGGTTCAATGGAATCGTCCGTCCGCCCTGCCCAGACACTTCTTCGCAACACCGTATGGTTATTCGCAGCTCAGATCGTATTGAAGTTACTCGCATTTTACTCGACCGTTGTCGTCGCAAACCGGCTTGATGTCGAGAACTTCGGCCTCTTCAATTTTGCTATTTCCTATACCACCTTATTTCTTCCCTTTTTTGATCTGGGACTGGACGCCTTTTTGGTGCGTGAAATAGCAGTCGGCAAGGACGAAAGCCGTACTCTCTTATGGTCTGCAGTCGTTTCCAAGTGTTTTCTGTCGACGGCCGGTTTTGCCGCGATTTTCCTGATTTCCCTGTTTGTCGACGCCGCCCGACTGCACGGAACCGTCATCCTCCTTGCAGCTCTGGCCTTATTTCTCAAAAACCTCAGCACCTCGTTTGTAAGCCTTCTCAGGGGAAACCACCGGATGGACCTTGACGCAAAGATCTCCGTCGTCTCAAAGGTCGTCGAGGTAGCGCTCACGTTAGCGGCGGTCTGGCTCTATTCCAGTATAGAAATGATCCTCTACTTTTTGATCGTCGCAGCGCTTTTCCAGCTCGTGTATTCCGCTGCAGTTGCTTACCGGCATGCACGCCCGAATTTCGCCTTTTCCCTGCCGCTCGCAAGAAGATTGTTGGCAGGGGGAATGCCGTTCGCATTGACCGGCCTCTCCGTGATGATCTATTTTCACATCGACACCGTTATGCTTTCGGTGATGGTCAGCGAACAGGCGGTGGGAATCTACAGGGCGGCCTATAACATTGTGCTTGCGGCGACCAGCTTCTCGTCGGCTTTCGTCATTGCCTTGTTTCCCATGATCGCCAAGCTGTATGAATCGGACAGAAAGAGTGCGGTCTCGCTCTCGTCCAATGTGATATTCTATGCTCTTATTTTTTCGCTTCCCATCGCGGTCGGCGGGACGATCATTGCGGACCAGTTCATTCGCCGGCTGTACGTAGCGTCGTTCGGCGAGGCGGGATTTATTCTGCAAATTCTCCTCTGGTGGGTGCCGTTAAGTTCCGTCACCTCTATCCTTGGATTCATTCTCGGCGGGATGAACCTTCAGCGGTATGTGCTGGGAGTTTCGGTGATCAATGCATTGTTCAACGTGGTCGCGAACCTCATCCTCATCCCGATCATCTCGTTTGTGGGAGCATCCATCGTGACCGTGCTGACTGAACTGCTTGGTTTCTTTCTCCTTTCCGCTATCGTGCGGAAGCAGTTCGGAAATGTCTTTGAGTCTTTCCCGTTGGTCAAGGTGCTTCTGGCCAATGCCTTCCTCCTCCCCCTTCTTTTGGCAACGAACCATTCCCCGGTTGTCTGGCTTATCATTCTTGGCGGATTACTCTATTCAGCTGGATTGTTCGTCACAAGAGCGGTCTCGTGGGGGGAAATAGCAAAACTAAAATTTCTCCTGCAAAGATCTTGACTCCCCGTATGAAAAAGAAGTATCGGATCCTTGTCGATGCGCGTGGGACCCAGGAAGGCTACAAACAGCATAAGATCCGGGGAATTGGTACCTATGTTCACAACCTTTTGTCGCGCCTTCCCGTTTTGACGGACGAGGTCGAGTTCACATACCTGCTCGATAGTTCTAAACCCATCGATCCTCAGATCGGCGGTCTGCCGGTACAATTTATGTACCACAAAACGCCGGGAATAGATTTTTATCAGATGCAATATTTCGCGGCGCAGGTTTCGCTCTCGAAGCTACTCTCAAAGGAGTCATTCGATCTTTGCCATTTTGCGACTCAGGACGATGCCCCTTTTTCCCCGCCAGGGCCGGTCTGTGTTTCTATTCTCGACACCATCACAATTTCGATGAAGCAATTATACGGACCGGTGAAGCAATTGAAGCAGGCATTTGTCCGCTCATGGTCCCGCCGGGTTGTCCGTTATTCGGCCGCGGTCGTCACCATCTCGGAACATTCAAAAAAGGATATCATAAAGCATTTCGGCGTCCCTGCGGATTCGATCTACGTGACATATCTTGGCGTGGATGAGAAATATTTTCAAAAATATTCCCTGAAACAGATACAGAATGCCAGGAGCCGATTTGGACTGGATCAGCCGTATTGCCTTTATATCGGAGGCATCGACCCGAGGAAGAACGTTTTTACGCTTCTCGAAGCGCTGGCAATGGTCTGCCGGCAAAAACCCGATTATCCGAACTTAGCACTCGTCGGGCAGATATCAGATCAGCGGGAATATCCGAAGCTTCTTCACGCATTGCGCTCTCTCGGGATCCAGGATCGCGTGCGCCTGACCGGGTACGTCCCCGAAGAGAGTCTGCCGGCGCTCTATGCGGGAGCTCAATATTTCATTTTTCCTTCGCTCTATGAAGGGTTTGGCCTCCCCGTCGCCGAGGCAATGGCTGCGGGGACACCGGTTATCGCTTCGCGCAATTCATCGATTCCCGAGGTCGGCGGGGATGCGCCTCTGTATGTTGATGTTGCCGACCCGCACTCGCTTGCCAGCGGCATGCTTGCGCTGGAAGCGAATAGTTCCCTCGTCTCGAAAATGAGGGCAAAGGGAAAAATTCAGGCAAAACAATTTTCCTGGGAAGAAACCGCCCAAAAAACAATTGATATCTATCGCACCATCATTCACCGACAAGGTAAAGGCTCCGATGGCAAAGGAATTTAATCCAAGTCAGTTCATGGCGGGAAGCGAGTTTTCCCGTGCCTATCAAAAGAAATATGCGGAGCTGTTCTCCCCCGGACAGGTTGTGCTGGACGTTGGCTGCGGCACCGGTGTCTTTATGGAACTTCTCAAAGAACGCGGCGTCGAAGCAGTCGGCATCGATACATTCCATCAATCGATCATGGCATGCAAGGGGAAAAAGCTTACCGTTTTCGAGAAGGATGCGTTGCAGTTCCTAAAGACAACCCGCCAACAATTTGACGGCGTGATGCTGAGCCACATTATCGAACACATGGCACCAAAGACCGTGATGCAGCTCTTTGAATTTGCTGCGCGCTCTTTACGCAAAGGGGGACGCATTGTCATTCTTACGCCGAATTTCCTTCAGCTTGACGTCGCTCTGGAGACTTTTTGGCTCGATACCACCCATGTCAGACCTTACCCGATCCCTCTGCTCGAAAAACTCCTCGGGCATGCAGGACTTAACGTATCAGCATCCGGCTACGATAAAGACACGGGGCATACATTACGCACAAAGATCGGCCCGCGTGCTGTTGTGAAAGTATTGTGGTATACCTGGAAGAAACTGACGCTGGGAAGGCATTTCGGAAAAGGAGATATTTTTATCGTAGCAGAAAAACTGTAGCAGCCGTACGGAAGCAAGAATTCAGGTCACAGCTTCATCGCGTTCATTACCGTGCTCATATCTTTATCCCCCCGCCCCGAGAGGTTCACAATAAGCGTTTCTTTTTTTCCCATCGCCGGAGCAGCTTTTACGGCGTGCGCCACGGCGTGTGCGGACTCCAACGCCGGGATGATTCCCTCGATACGGGAAAGAAGAACCATCGCATCGAGCGCTTCTTTGTCCGTGATTGAAACATACTCGACCAGGTTATTGTCCTTCAAATAGCAATGCTCCGGGCCCACTCCCGGATAATCCAAGCCGGCCGAGATCGAGTGGGCGAGTTGCACCTGGCCATCCTCATCCTGCAGCAAGTATTGCATCGCTCCGTGCAGCACTCCCTGTTTCCCTTTCGCAAGCGCCGCGGCATGTTTTCCGCTCTCCAGCCCAAGCCCGGCCGCTTCAACGCCGATGAGTTTAACGGCGGGGACGTCGTTCAAAAAAGGATAAAACATGCCCATCGAGTTGCTTCCCCCGCCGACACATGCAACGATGGCTTCGGGGAGTTTACCTTCTGCTTCAACGATCTGGCGCCGGGTCTCTTCGCCGATCACCGATTGAAAATCACGCACCATCATCGGATACGGATGCATTCCGACGACCGAGCCGATAATGTAGAACGTCGTTTCGACGTTCGTCACCCAATCACGGATCGCCTCGCTCGTTGCATCCTTCAATGTCCTGCTCCCCGAAGAGACCGGCCGCACCTCAGCGCCGAGCAATTTCATCCGGGCCACGTTGGGCGCCTGCCGCTCCATATCCTCCTCCCCCATATAGACGATGCACTCCAGTCCAAACAATGCACAGACGGTCGCCGTGGCCACCCCGTGTTGGCCGGCGCCGGTCTCCGCAATAATTCTCTTCTTCCCCATTCGCTTGGCGATCAGAACCTGGCCGATGGTATTATTGATTTTATGGGCTCCGGTGTGGCACAAGTCCTCCCGCTTGAGATAGATCTTCGCCCCGCCAGCATGAGAAGTTAAACGTTCCGCAAAATAAAGCGGGGTCTCTCTTCCCACAAAGTGTTTTAAATAGTAACGAAATTCTTTTTGAAAATTCCCATCGCTGCGAAGCTGAAGATAGCGGGAGGTCAATTCTTCGACTGCGGGCAGCAATGTTTCCGGGATGTATCGGCCGCCGTAGACGCCGAAGTGCCCCTTGCCGTCGGGAAGACTTTCCGGATATTTGACCTTCTGCATACTCTGCATGACTTTAACCTAAGGAATGCGCCTCACGCGCTTGACGAATAAAGTCTATCATTTTCTGATGATCCTTAACGCCGGGACGGATTTCAACACCGCTGCTGACGTCCACCCCGTATGGTCTCACTTTTCGAACAGCATCCATAACATTCTCGGGAGTCAAGCCGCCGGCTACAATGATCCTGCCGAATTGTTTTGCCCGCTCGGCAATCGCCCAATCAAATCTTTGCCCCGTTCCGCCGAACTCGCTGCTGCTGAACGCATCCAGCAAATAGCTGTCGACGGCATACAACTTCATTTCTTCGATCGACCTCATCCCTGCGATATGAATAGCTTTTATAACCGGAAGGCCGAACCCTGAAACATCGAGAGGAGCTTCATTTCCGGAAAACTGAAGAACATTGATGCCAGTCTCCTGAATGGCCGCCGTCACATACTCTTTGCTGGGATCCACAAATACGCCTACGCGGGAAACTTCCGCGGGCATCTCCTTGATAATCTCAGCGGCGCGGCCCGGCGCGATGTAACGTTTGCTCGCAGGGTAAAAATTAAAACCGAGAGCATCGGCGCCGCCCTTAACTGCTGCACGAGCGTCATCGAGGGTCGTAATGCCGCAGATTTTTATGAACAGGGGGCTCATCTAACCGGCCGCCGGGACCTGAAACAAATCGCGCAGAGCTTTTGTCCGGTTCTGCTGCGACATCAAATGCTCTCCGACGAGGATCGCGTCAAACCCGGCCTGCCGGAGCTGATCAAGATGATGCGGGTTTCGAATGCCGCTTTCGCTCACCGCCACGGTCGAGTTAGGGATAAAGCGCTTCAGCATCAGCGACGTTTCAACATTCACCTCGAATGTCTGAAGGTCCCTGTTGTTGATGCCGATCATGAGCGCACCGCATTGCACCGCCCGGTCGATCTCATTTTTGGTATGACATTCAACAAGGCACTCAAGATCGAGGTCGCGCGCAATGCTCATGAATTTTACCAGCTCCGACTCCTTGAGTGCGGCAACGATAAGCAGGATCGCATCGGCCCCAATGACGCGCGACTCGTACACCTGATATTCATCGACGATAAAATCCTTGCGAAGCACCGGCAGGACGACATGCTGCTTGACGGCGCCGACGTAGGAATCAGAGCCCAGAAAATATTTTTCATCCGTCAATACCGAAAGCGCTTTTGCCCCTCCGACCTGGTATTCGCGCGCGATCTTCTCCGGCCGGAAATTCTTCGCGATCACCCCCTTGGACGGTGAGGCCTTTTTGATCTCAGCGATGCAGGCGAGCTCATCGACCTCGCGCGACCGGATCGCATCCATGAAGCCCCTTGTCGGAGGAAGGCTTTCCAACTGCTCAACGAGGGCAAGAAGGGGCGCCTTGGTCTTCTTCGCGGCAACTTCGACCCGCTTGGTCTCGAGTATTTCCTTTAATTTATTCATGCTCCTCTTTCGCCGGGCTGATGATCGTTTTCACTTTGACCTGCCGGATACGGCGCTCATTCTTTTTAACCACAACGAAACTGAGATTCTCAAACGGGATCTCTTCGAGCAACTCAGGGATTCTTCCCGTCTGTTTATGGAGGAATCCGCTGATCGTTTCGTAATCGGCGTCGTCCGGAATCGAAGAATGAAACCGCTCGTTGAAGTCGTGGATGCTCATGCCGGCGTTCACAATAACCGAACCGTCGATATTCGTCTCAACGTCGCGGTGGTCCTCGTCATACTCGTCCCGGATCTCCCCGACGATCTCTTCCAGGATGTCCTCCATCGTAATGATTCCTTCTGTGCCCCCGAATTCGTCGATCACGATCGCCATGTGCTGTTTCTTCGTCTGCAGCTCGCGCATCAGGACGCTGATCTTTTTCGTCTCCGGGACAAAATACGGAGGACGAATAATGTCCTGAAGGAGAATGACATCCCGGTGTTCGAACATGCTCAGGAGGTCTTTGGTGTAAACGATCCCTACAATATTATCGATGGTCCCTTGAAAGACCGGCACCCTCGAATACCCTTCATCGATGACCACACGGATGAGCTTGTCCCGGTCGACCGAAAGTTCGACGGCCACAACGTCGGTCCGCGGAACCATGATCTCCTTCACTGTCGTGTCGGTGAATTCAAGAACGCTCTCGATCAGCTCGCGCTCGGTGGTATCGATGACGCCGCTTTTCTTCCCCTCCTCTAAAAGCTGTTTGACGTCGTCCTCGGAATATTTCTGGCGTTTCTTTTTTGAAGCGCTCAGCAGGCGCGCGATAAACGAGCTTAAAAAAGGATGCGGCTTTGAGCCGTCATTCATGTTCTCATCCTTTTTCATTTGCTTCCCGAAGTGCGGCGAACCCCTTTGAGAATCGCGGAGAGAGGGTTACGTTCCGAAATTGTATATTCTGACGTGGAGCACATGATCTTAATTAGTCTGGTTGACCAGCTCTTCCAGCTTCTTTTTTGCCCTCCCGGAATCAATGGATTCTTCCGCTAATTTCACCCCTTCGGCAAAGGTCGAGGCTTTCCCCGCAATATAGATAGCTGCCCCTGCATTCAGGAGCGTAATATTCCGCTGCGCATTTTTTTTCCCTTTAAGTATGTCATTAACGATGCGTGCGTTGAATTCAGCGTCCCCGCCGACGATGTCGTCAAGTGTGCCCGACGGAATTCCCACGGAAGAATGATCGAACTCGTACGTCGAAACGGTTCCATCTTTTATTTCGCTTATAATGGTCCTGCCGAACGTGGAAATCTCGTCCAACCCTCCTTCGCCATGGACGACCATCGCTCGTTCAGTCCCTAGATCTAGGAGGACGCGGGCGAGAAGCTCCGTTAGCCGGCCATCGAAAACTCCCATGAGTTGCCGCCGTGCGCCGGCCGGATTTGTAAGGGGGCCTAAGAGGTTGAAGACTGTCCGCATGCCAAGTTCCTTTCTGACCGGCGCCGCGTATTTCATCGCGCCATGCATCAGCGGAGCGAAGAGAAATGCAATTCCTACCTTGTCAAGACACTCTTCCACCTTCTCTTTTGGAATTTCAATGTTCACGCCGAGAGCCTTCAGAACGTCGGCGCTGCCGCATTTACTCGAAATTGCGCGATTGCCGTGTTTTGCAACGACCGCACCGGCGCCGCACGCAACAATGGCCGCGGCGGTGGAGATATTAAATGTCCCGAGCGCGTCCCCTCCCGTCCCGCATGTATCGATGACCGAGGGATGCTTCGTTTCGATCCTTGTCGCCTTCTCCCGCATCGCCTGGGCGCATCCTGCGATCTCCGCTACTGCTTCCCCCTTCATCCTGAGCGCGGTCAAAAAGGAGGCTATCAACAGCTCCGACGCATTCCCCGACATGATCTCCGACATCGCATCGTAGGATTCCTCACGCGTCAGGTCCTTTTTTGAAACCAATTTATGGATCGATTCTCGTACCATTTGTGACAATGTAACGTATGTGCGCTAGATAATCAATTTATCGAAATTGATGCTTGGCCGAATCGTTCAAATGGTAAAAATTGAACGACCATACAGGCTGCATGTCAGTACACAACCTCTTCCAGGAAGAGTCCCTGGGGAGGAGCAGCCATGCCAGCCTCGCGCCTGTCTTTTGCTTCGATGATCTTCCGGAATTCTTCAACCGAAATATATTCTCTCCCGACATCGACCATCGTCCCGACAAGCGCGCGAACCATCCCGTATAAGAACCTATTCGCACGGATCGAGAACACGAGCTGCTTCGGTGATGGTGTGCTCCAGCCGGCGCTCATGATATTGCATTCGTAATTATCGACACCCGAGTTTGCTTTGCAAAACGACTGAAAGTCTTTTGTTGTCCGGACGAGAGCGGCAGCATCATTCAATCGATCGACGTCCAGTGGATAAAAAAGCTGCCAGCAATAGTTTCGCTCAATAGCTGTCGGCTTCTGTACGATGAAATAACGGTAGAAGCGTTCGCGCGCGCTGTACCGCGCCGAGAACTTTTCCGGTACTTCTTCGGCGGAATGGACAATGATCTCGTCGGGCAGAAGGCTGTTGAGCGCCCGTTGCAGATCGTTCAACGATATCGACGACTCAATCTTAAAATTGGCCGCTTGCCCACGGGCGTGGACGCCGGCGTCCGTTCTTCCGGCACCGGTCACTGTCACAAACTCATCGGTGATCAGGCGAAGGACGGTCTCGATCTCTTCCTGGACAGAGCGTCCGTTGGCCTGACGCTGCCATCCAACAAAATCGGTCCCGTCATACTCGAGGACTACTTTAATGTTCCGCACAGCTTCCTCGCATAAAAAAAGCCCCGGTTCTTTCGGGGCTTGCGATCGTTGATGAAAGTACTCTCGGCCTAAAATCGTTGAGTATACGTCAACCGCATCCCGTCTATCTGACCGGTCTCGCCGTTCAGATTCGGCTCCAACTGCCAGGAGCCGAGTCCCTCAACGGCATTTTTGTTGTAATGCCTGACGAGCCGCGCAGCGTTCACCGCGCTGACGATATGATTCAAAAGCACGGCTCCCAGCACGAACTTCGCGTTATTAAAGATCTTATCCCCCGACACGCGCATCGACCTGAAATGCAGCCGGTCGGCATCGGTGTCCCAGCTCCAAAAGTATCCGGACGCAGGGTCATACACATCAACCAGGTCGCGTTCCCGAAGCTTCTGGTCGTTGTATTGATAGACGTTATCGAAGTTCCCCATGTTGACAAAAAACTGGTCGTTCTTCCCTCCCAGAAGTGCACCCGAATGAGCTGCCGCGTACTGACGCGCATCGCTTTGAAACCAGCTGCCGTATTGTTCAAACGATGCGTACGTCAGCCACAGGGCTGCTTCCGCAGTAAGAGAATATCTCCCGCTGCTGAACCCGTCAGCATACCATTCCCCCATTCCGGGCAGGATCAATGAATACAGGACTGCCACGGCCTGGCTTTTCTTTTTGAACCCTGGCGTGTTGTCAACCGGCGAAGACAACGGCGATATTTCCCCCCCTGGATTTGTCGACAGCGTATAGCGAAGCGGCGGTACGGGAATCTGTCCAAGCGATGCAGACCCCAACGCGATCACGGAAACAGCGAGAATGATGAGAGATTTCACGGTGCCCTCTTTAGAAGTACTAAAGTGAAGTATGGTATGGTCAGAAAGCTTTCACTAGTACCAAGTATTGCAGTTCCTCCGATCGTTGTCCGTGAATTATCGCGCAAAAGCCCGCGCTGAATGGGGCTCAACGGGGATTCGCTTCGCCGCTGGTTCGAGGCTCTTGACTTCTCCGCTGCAACCTTCCGGCGTGCGCTCTTTCAAAACAACCTCTGCGATGGAATTTTCCAGCGAAGGTTGATACGGCACCGAGACACGGATATAATTTTCCGTGTATCCGGAAAGCATTCCCTTTTCGATTGAACTTTCTATCAGGACCTTTTGTGTTGAATCGAGTTGAGACAGATAAAACGACTGACGTTTCTGCCCGCTCAAGATCCTCACCATCTCGCTCCGCCTGAATCTCACACGCGGTTCCACGCGTCCGTCGAGTTCCAGGGAGGGAGTATTCGGGCGCTCAGAATAGGTGAACACATGAAGATAGCTTACGGGAAGTTCATGGAGAACGTCGAACGACTTCCTGAACAATTCATCCGTCTCGCCCGGAAATCCGACGATGACATCGACCCCGATCCCGGCATCCGGCGCTTTCGTTTTAATGGAGCTGACAAGCGACCGGTAATCGGAGCTTGTATACCGGCGCCGCATTCGTTTCAGAATCTCGTCGCTGCCGCTTTGAAGAGGGATGTGAAAATGATTGCAAACCTTTTCCGACGAGACCCAGAAGTCGAGAAGCTCGTCCGTCAAGAGATTCGGCTCCACTGAACTTATGCGGATCCTTTCGAGACCATCGATCGTTTCCAACCGCCGCAGCAATGCGATGAGCGAGGTGGCGTCGTGCTTGCCGAAATCTCCGACGTTGACCCCGGTGAGAACAATTTCCCGGTATCCCTGATCGACCAGATGAACCGCCTGCAGAACACAGTCTTCGACCGATTGGCTCCTGCTTTTTCCCCTCGCCAACGGAATCGTACAAAACGAACAGTTAAAATCGCATCCATCCTGGATCTTGAGGAATGCCCTTGTCCGGTCGTCGGCGCCGCCGGAATAGGCCGGTCCAAAATCCGATGCGGCGCCGATCGGGGAAACGAAGACGCGCGGGGATTCGAACTTTTCGAAGCCTTCCGCATAATCGAAGAGATGGAACTTCTCGCTCGCGCCGAGGACAACGTCAACGCCGTCGATCGAAGCGACATGCTCCGGCTGGAGCTGCGCGTAACAGCCGATGACGGCAATGAATGCATCGGGAGAGGTGCGCCCTGCCCGGCGGACGAGCTGACGGCATTCCCGGTCCGCCCGTTCCGTAACGCTGCATGTATTGATGACGCAGACGTCCGACCTCTCACTGAACGGAACGATCATGAAGCCGCGGTCGGCGAATTGCTTCTCGAGGCTCGCCGTTTCAGCGTAGTTGAGCTTGCATCCTAGCGTATGAAAAGAAACTTTCTTCATTCAAAAAAAGGACGTATAAAAAAAGAGTCCCGGTGTCGGGACTCTTCAAACCATCAGCACCGATTGTCAGTGGAGCGACGCTTCGGCAGCGGCCCGTTCGTCGGGAGACGGCGAAACAGGTATTGCATCCTTCAGCGTGATCGGAGGAAGCTTGTGCTTCGAAACATACTCATCGACAAGCTTCTGTTCCTTCCCACGCAGATATTCCACGACCGAAAGGACGATCTTCTTGCTGTCGCGGTCGAATTCGATCACCGTCAACGGCAGCGTATCGCCTATTTGGAATGCTTCGGCAATATTCTTGATCGAAGTCTGCGAGAGCTGCGATAAGGGAACAAATCCGTCGACGCCGAGCGGGAGTTCAACGATGACCCCCTTCTCGATGATGCGGACGACCTTCCCCTCGACTTCTGTCCCGACTTTGTAGGAAGTAGAGAACGTCTCCCACGGATTGTCGTTCAGCTGTTTATGGCCGAGCGAAATTCTCCGTTGATCGACGTCGACGCCGAGGATGACCACATCGATGGAATCGCCTTTCTTGACGACCTCTCCGGGATGGCGAATTTTCTTTGTCCACGACAAGTCGGAGATGTGGATCAAACCGTCCACGCCCTGTTCCAGCTCAACAAAGACTCCGAAGTTCGTCAGGTTGCGGACGACGCCGGTATGTTTCGAACCGACAGGGTATTTTTGGAGGAGCGAAAGCCACGGGTCCGGTTCAAGCTGTTTGATGCCGAGCGAAATCTTCTTGTTGTCCTTATCAAGCGACAAAATTATGGCATCGATCATCTGTCCCATCGAAACGATCTGGGACGGATGCTTGACATGCTGTGTCCAGCTCATCTCGGAGATATGAATAAGGCCTTCGATGCCCTTTTCGATCTCGATGAATGCGCCGTAATCGGTGAGCGAAACGACTTTGCCGTTGACCTTCGTCCCGACCGGGTATTTGTTCTGGATGTTCTCCCACGGATGCGGCTGAAGCTGCTTGTATCCGAGAGAGATGCGTTTCTTCTCCTCGTCGAAATCGAGCACGACGACGTTGATGGTCTGGTCGAGCTTCACGATCTCCGAAGGATGGTTGACCCGGCCCCACGAGAGATCGGTAATATGGACAAGCCCGTCGACTCCGCCCAGGTCGATGAACACTCCAAAGTCGGAGATCGCTTTGACGGACCCTTCCAGGATCTGCCCTTTCTCGAGGCTGCTGAGAATCGCTTTCCGCTGGTCGGCCATTTCCTCTTCGACAAGGATCTTATGGCTGACAACGACGTTCTCCGACGGGTGGTTGATCTTCACCACGCGGAAATCCATTTCTTTTCCGATCAGCGCGTCGAAATCACGGATGGGACGAACGTCGATCTGCGAACCGGGAAGGAACGCGTCGATTCCCATGAGGTCGACAACGATGCCCCCTTTGATCCTGCGAAGGCAGCGTCCTTTGAGCACTTCGCCGCTCTCGAACGAACGGGTCACGCGCTCCCAGATGCGCATGAAATCAGCGCGCTTCCGTGAGAGGACGAGCTGTCCGTCCTTGTCCTCGATGCTCTCGAGGAAGACTTCGACCTCGTCGCCGATCTTCACGTCGTTGATGTTGGGGAACTCGTTCACCGGCACGGTCCCTTCGGACTTGAACCCGATGTCGAGCGCGACTTCATTATCTCCGATATGAACAACTCGGCCTTTGACGATCTCGCCTTGCGAGATCTTGCCGAGCGTCTTTTCGTAGATCGCCGCTAATTCCTTGAATTCCGACTCCGTGTATCCTTTTTCTTCTTCGAAGACGGGGGGTGCTGCGTTTATTCCTTTGGACATTACAACTCCTTTACATCCTCACTGCTGAGAACTCCTTGAGGGAGCATCTGCGACGAACAGTCATCGGATTCGCGCTTAATGCACCGACAAGTGACTTAGGTAAGTGAATGAATACTGTAATTAAGATGACTTTGTAAAATCATGACGGTACCGGAACCATTGCTTCCACGGAAACTTTTACCCGCTCCATCAGCCATTGCGGAGTCGAGGTTGCGCCGCTGATGCCGACGGTCTCGGCGCCGCTGAACCATTCCGGCTGCAATTCCTTCTCGTCCTCCACGAAATACGTTTTGGGATTCTCTTCTTTCGCTATTTCGTAGAGTACCTTTCCGTTCGAACTCTTTCTTCCCGCGACAAAGATCATCACGTCGTTTGCACGGGAGAATTCACGGAGTTTCTTGTCGCGTCCCGAAACCTGTCCGCATATCGTATCTTTTGCATGGAAATCGATCGCCATTTCTTCAAACGTGCCGACCTCGAACTCGGCTTTGATCCGCGATCTGATCTCATCCCGTATGCGGTAAAAGGTCGCCTTGTCCATCGTCGTCTGTGAAAAGAGAACGGTCTTTTTCGTCAGGTCGATCGTATCGATCTCTGGGATCGATTTTATGACAATAGCGGTGCCGTTTGTATGGCCCACCAGACCGATCACTTCAGCATGGTCTTTTTTGCCGAAAATGACGATCTGGTAGCCGTTATCGTAGAACTTCCTGATGCGTTCCTGCACTTTGGTTACGACGGGGCATGTCGCGTCGATCAACTCAATGCCAAGCTCCTTCGCCCGCCGGAACGTCTCCGGCGGCTCTCCATGCGCCCGGATCAGGACCTTCGCATCTTTGACGTTGTGCAGATCGCCGAGCGTGATCGTCGAAAGTCCTTGTTCCTCAAGCCGTTCGATCTCGACCGGATTGTGAATGATGTCGCCCAGCGAGTAGAGCTTTTTCGATTCCTGCAATTCCTGCTCTGCGATTTCGATCGTTCGGACAACGCCCCAGCAAAACCCTGAATTCTGGTCCACCGTCACTTTCAACGCAATTTCTCCTTTGCCTTCTGCACGATGAATTCTACTTGTTCCTCTATGCTGAGGGTGGTCGTATCGAGCGTGACCGCATCGGAAGCCTTCGTCAGCGGGCTGATCGCCCTGCTGGAGTCCTTGTTGTCCCGTTCCGCGATCTCTCGTTCCAGCTCGTCGACTTCTTTTGTAATTCCCTTTGCCGCCAATTCCTTGCTGCGCCGGACCGCCCGCTCACGCGGCTGCGCGACCATGTAAATTTTCACGTCAGCCTTCGGAAATACGACGCTTCCGATATCCCTTCCTTCAAGAACGATCGCCCCCCGCTTTCCCATTTCCCGCTGTTCGTGCACCATCAACTGGCGAACCTCGGGGACCATGCTCACCGCGCTGACGGCCTTCGTGACTTCGGCCGATCTGATCTTCTCGGTGACATCAACGCCGTCGAGTTCAACTCTGTACGCGCCGTCCACAGAGACGAGCCGAATTCTGGTCGATGCTGCCAAGGCAGAGATCTTTGCGGCGTTATCGGGGTCGATTCCCGCTTCGATCACCTTCAGCGTCATCGCGCGATACATTGCCCCGGTATCGACATGCAAATATCCGAGCTTCGCTGCGACAAGCTTCGCCGTCGTGCTTTTGCCGGAAGCTGCCGGCCCGTCGATGGCAATAATGAGGGGCTTCAAATTTCCAGAATTCTGTATGAGTATGAAATATACTTCTTTTCTAAAACGGAGGCAACTAATTTTTGCCCCAAAAATGGCGTGGAAATTGCTTGATTCAAAAGGTTTTCCCGTTTACTTTGTCGTCATCATGAGAAAACTGACGCACGAAGAGATTGCGTTGAAACGGACTCCTCTCGAGAGAATTTCCGCCCGTCCTCGCTTGCCGATCTATGCGATGGCCGAGAACGTCCGAAGCTTATACAACGTCGGCTCCATTTTTCGAAGCTCCGACGGCGCATTGGTTCAGAGACTTTTCCTCGCCGGCTTCACTCCGTCCCCACCAAGAAAAGAGATCGACAAGACCGCCCTCGGAGCGACGGAGACCGTTCCTTGGGAGTTCCGCAAGAATCCCGTGGAGATCATTCACCGGCTGAAGAATGAGGGAGTAAAAATCTGCGCCCTCGAACTGGCAGCGGAAAGCAAGCCCTATTTCAAGTTGACGAAGAAAGATTTTCCGCTGTGTCTCGTCGTGGGCAACGAAATCACCGGCGTCTCAAACGAGATCATGCAGGAAGCGGACATGGCCGTCGAAATCCCGATGTTCGGCAACAAGCAATCCCTCAACGTCGCCGTCGCGTTCGGCATCGTCGTGTACGACTGCGTCCGAATTCTGACGCCGGATGCATGACGTTACGCAAGAGTAAAGAAGTCTGCTTTCTCCAGCGTGTGAATTCTGACAACGCCCGCCCGGACGAGCGTCGTCAGAATTCGCGACGCCCTCCTGTCCGACACGTTGATCAAATGTGCGTACTCTTTTACCGTAATACGTTCGCTTGTCTCGAGGTATTCGAACAGGCGCCTCTCGTTGCCCCCGATTGAGATTTTCAGCGGCTCCCGGTCGCTCCTTTCATCACGCAACACTTTGATCACCTCTCTGCTGGCGAGAACGGTCTTATCATTGACGCGGATGAAGACTTTGTTTTCTTCGCCGTCTTCGCGGCTGAGAAAGTAATGAGGCTTGTCGTCGCTCTCCTCCACCGAGGCGGCAATGACGTCCTTGCTGTTGAACGGGACGATCGCGATCGCCGGCGCGATCGGAGGGTCGCAATACTGATTGCCGGCCAGGTCGATGAGGTCGAGCTCGGTTTTTTCGCTTTCGACGCCAACGATGGAACCGTCATCATCGACGCCGAACAGGATGGTTCCCCCCTTTGTGTTCGCAAAAGCGATCAACGCGCGGGCAATTTTCTCCGCGGATGAGATTTTCCGCTTGAACTCCACCTGGGCGCCTTCCCCTCCTTCGATCATTTCCTTGATATCGTGTGCCTGCATTTAGTATCCTCGCGCTGTCATTCGCTCCAGTATGAGTGATGCCCGCTTTTCAACGTATGCGGATGATTGAGTAGGTTGATGGCGCAGCGGACTTGGGATCACCGCTGCCAGCCTGGCTGCTTCCTCGCGCGACAGATCCGCGGCCGGCTTTCCAAAATATTTTCTTGCGGCGGCTTCAACGCCGAAAATGCCGTTGCCCCACTCGACGATGTTCAAGTAGATCTCGAGGATCCGTTCTTTGGAAAGGAGCCTCTCCATACGGAGCGTAATGATCAGCTCTTGTAGCTTGCGCAACGGGTTCTTCGACGTTGAAAGGAAGAGGTTCTTCGCAAGCTGCTGTGAAATGGTACTCGCCCCGCGGGCTGCCCGGCCTTCTTCGAGGTTCTTTTCGATCGACTCTTCAACTTCATACCAATCGACTCCGCCGTTCTCGTAAAACGTTCCGTCCTCGGACACGATCACAGCATGGGCAATGTTCGGAGAGATACGATTGAGCGGAACCCAGGTCTGCTGCACATGAAACGGCTTTCCCGCTTTCGCGGCTTCTTCTTCGCGTTGCCTCATCAGCGCGGTCCTTTGCGGGTTCGATGTTTCAAGCTTTTGCAGGCTGTTGTTCGGGAGGGAGAGATATTCCAACGAGAAAAAGAGACCGATCCCGTACACCACGCTTTGCGCCGGATGACGGCGGCACCATGCTGTGACGGAGCCGAGGTTCTCAAAGAATGATCTTCGAATCTGAACAAACTTCACGCCGCAACGATCCCTTTAACAGCCGATAGAATGTTTGGTCTGGTCGAGAAAGCTCTGGAGGATGATCGCCGATGCCATGGCGTCGATTTTCCCTTTGTCGGTCCGCCGCTGCTTTTTCGTCGTACCCATTTGAATCAACGTCTGCTTCGCTATTGACGTCGTAAAACGTTCATCCAGCGTAACAACTTCAACCGCGATTTTTTCCTTAAGCGTTCGAATAAATCGATCGACTTCACCGGCTTTCACCCCCTTCTCGCCTTTCAACGTATACGGCATACCGACGACGATGATGCCGACGTCGTATGCTGTCACCAGCGATGCAATGGATTGAATCACCGACGGTTTATTCGCGTACGTCCCGACGCTCTGTGCGATAATTCTTAGAGGATCGCTCACCGCAATGCCAATTCTTGCGCTGCCGTAATCGATCCCGAGGATTCTTTTATCCATTGGTCTCTTCAAACCGCTCGACTTTTGTGATCCCCTTCAGCCGCTTCAGCCGATCGACGATACCGGTGAGATGCTCGGTGTTTTTGACGTAGAGAATGAACTGTCCGTCGAAAAGAGAATCCTTCGTTGCGATATTGACGCTCCGAATATTCGTATTATTGTACGTCGATATGGCGTGGG
Organism: Bacteroidota bacterium; assembly: GCA_035506275.1. NCBI lineage: Bacteria > Pseudomonadati > Bacteroidota > Bacteroidota bacterium. Next base: position 207,214 of record DATJPT010000009.1, on the reverse strand, counting down.
TGATCTCGTTGAGCAAACCGGAGCGATCCTGCCCGGACAGCTTCACTCCGACGATAAAATCCGCATCTCCCGTGGGGGGCCACGAAACTTCGACGATGCGCTCTTCGTCATTCAAACGCATCGACGCGACATTTCTGCAGTCTTTGCGGTGGATCTTCAACCCCTCGCCGGTCGTGATGAACCCAACGATCTCGTCTCCGGGGATCGGATTGCAGCACTTGGCGTAATTGTGCATGAAGTTGTCGTTGGCGCCGAACAGCGATATGCCGCTTGTAATGCTCCTCGCGCTCTTTACAAAGCGGTCGAAGAGCTGCGACGGACCGTTTTCCTTCAGCTGTTCCTGTTCGGATGCCGGGCGTTTGGTCTTTTCAAGCAGCAGTCCGATCATGGCGTCCGGGTCGACCGCTTGTGTCGTGATCCCGAGGTAGAAATCCTGGGTGTTGTTGATCCGCTGGAGGTGGACAAACTTCGTCAGCTCGTCGTCGTTGACGTGGAGCTTGGCCTTCTTGATCTTTTTTTCCCAGAGGTCTTTCCCTTCTTCGATATGCCGTCGCTCTTCTTCTTTGATCCAATGCCGGACCGCTGACTTCGCTTTGTGGGTAACGGCAAATTTCTCCCAGTCGGCGTTGGGCGTCTGTTTCTTCGACGTGATAATTTCAACCTGGTCGCCGCTCTGAAGGATCGTGTTCAACGGGACGATGCGGCCATTGACCTTCGCCCCGATCGTATGGAAGCCGACATTCGAGTGAATTTCGAAGCCAAAGTCGATCGGCGTCGCCCCTTTCGGCAGGATCTTGAGGTCGCCTTTCGGCGTGAAGACATAGATCTCATCCTGGTACAGATTCAGCTTGAAGCTTTCCATCAGCTCCTTTGGAGTATCGTCGGTGCGCTGGTCGAAAATTTCACGGACCCAATTCACCCAGTTCTCCAGTTCCTTGTCGAGCGTTGCGACATTCTCCTTATACATCCAGTGAGCCGCGACGCCTCGTTCGGCAATTTCATGCATCGCTTTTGTGCGGATCTGTACTTCGACCATCTTCCCTTCCGGGCCGATGACGGTGGTATGCAGCGACTGATAGCCGTTCTTTTTGGGGATCGAAATATAGTTTTTGAATCGTTCGGCCACCGGTTTGTAGATCTCCGAGACAATGCCGTAAACGGAGAAGCATTTGTTGTCGTCGGTGGTATCCAAAATGATGCGAACGGCGAACATATCGTAAATCTCGTCGAGAGGCTTGTTCCGCTTCATCATTTTATTGTAGATGCTGTATAAGTGCTTCGGCCGCCCTTCGATCTCGAAAGCGAATCCCCCGTCCTTCAGATGGGTTTCAATGGGAACGGTGAATTTGCGGATGTAATGCTCACGTTCGCGGCGCTTCGCTTTGATGGCATGGACGATTTCTTCGTACTCCTTTCGGTGGAGATGCTTGAATGCCAGGTCTTCGAGCTCCCATTTGATTTTTGCCAGGCCGAACCGGTGAGCAAACGGAGCATAAATGTCCAGAGTTTCTTTCGCCAGCCGCTGCTGCTTTTCAAGAGGAAGGTATTCCAGCGTGCGCATGTTGTGAAGCCGATCGGCGAACTTCACGATCATCACGCGGATGTCGTTGACCATGGAGAGAAGGAGCTTGCGGTAGCTTTCCGCCTGGGTGATCTCGTGGCTCCGGAATATATCGGTGATCTTCGTCGTCCCGTCCACGATATCGGCGATCGTGTCTCCAAATTCTTCACGGATATCCTTGATGCCAAAGTCGGTATCCTCGGCCACGTCGTGCAGGAGCGCACACGCCACCGATACATCGTCCAGAGCGATTTCTTTTGCCACCACAGTTGCAACTTCATACGGATGGTAAAAATACGGTTCGCCCGACGCACGGATGTCGTGCTTGTGCGCCTCGAGGCTTAGCTCAAATGCCCGCGTGATGAGGTCCTCATTCACCGAGCGAAGATTCTTCCTGCAAATGACGAGCAGGTCATCGAGCTTTTTCTTGTACTTTGGCTGAACCATTCGTAATTAAACTGCAAGATCTGTGAGAAGACATTCTGAAATTCAAAAGATTAACCAAATATTAAGAATGAAATATTAAAAGCTATCAGATTCTCATGATAACGTTTTGCTGTCCATTGTTGATTGCTTACTGTTTACTGTCCACTGTTAGCGCTTCTTTTGCGCTCTGCATCAATTCCTTCGCCGCGTTGATTTTCTTCCCGAGATCGCGCCTCGTCTTTCCGACCTGGCTTTCATACTGAAGAATCAGCCGACACTCATCGATCACAGTTTCGTATCGGCGCTCGCCAATTGCGTATTGCGCGAGTTTCAAACGGCAGGCCGCTTCGCAATACGGGTTGCGGACCGGCGCTTTCATAACGCTCGCCAACATGCGCTCCGCCGCAGCTTTCATTGCCGCAGTATCCTGTTGAGGCATCCTCTCGACGATCCCCATCAGCGACCAGAGAAAAGAACGGTTCTCCGGGTACAGCGCAAGTCCTTTCTCAACAACAGCCAGGGCGTCATCATAGTTCTTTTCTTCGATGTACACCTCGGCAAGGCTGTTCAAAGCGACAAATCTTTCGAACATTCCTTTCTCTGCCGCTGCCAGGAGAAGATCAATCCCTTCCTTCTCTTTGTTGCTGATAAAAGGAAGCCAGGATAAGAACTCCGTCTTTTTGCTTCGCCAATAGTAATAGGTCCCGAGGCCGCTCATCGCATCATAGAATTTAGGGTTGCGCTCGAGGCATCGCTCAAACATTTTGGCTGCGTTCGTCCCGTCAATAATAACGCTCGGCCAGCTGCCGTTCTCCGATTCTGAAAACGCGCGATACGAAAGCGCCGTTCCGGCATAATAGTATCCCCAATCCGAAGAATCTTTTTTTTCGATCATCGCCTCTGCCAAAGCCTCCCCTTTTGCAAGGAGCGAATCAAAAAGACCCTGGTCAAACGTGTCTTCATAATCGGAATATTGCGCCTCCATCATGCCTGCGAGATATAAATATCCTGCCGGATTTTCGGGATGATCGTTGATCGCGGTTTGGAAGAGTAAATGTGCTTGAGGATAATCCTGCTTGAGCGTCAAGTCGATTCCTTGCAACAGTATCCCGTTCAGCGTTTGCTCCTGTGCGGTCGATGCAAGATCCCATTCCGGCCGCATGAGGAACATCGCAAGCGATGCCAGGAAAGCAACCCGAACACTGCGTGATCCTGACCATCTGTTCTTCGAGAGGACAGTCATCATTCTGTGCCGAAAATTCTGTCTCCGGCGTCACCAAGCCCGGGAAGGATGTACCCTTTGGCATTAAGCGCCCGGTCAAGGCTTGCGCAGAAGATCTGAACGTCGGGATGATGTTTGACGACCATCCTGACCCCCGCCGGCGCCGCAACAAGACAAGCGATGCGGATGTTCTTTGCCCCCTTTCTTTTGAGGAATGATATTGCCGCCGTCGCGCTTCCTCCGGTTGCAAGCATCGGGTCGATAAGAATGACCAATGCCTTCGAAATTTCTTTCGGAAATTTAGAATAGTAATCGACCGGCTGGAGCGTTTTTTCATTCCGATAAAGGCCGACGTGGCCAACCCGAGCTTCCGGAAGGACATTCAGAAAACCTTCAACCATGCCGAGTCCCGCCCGTAGAACCGGCACTACCACGATCGGGTGTTTAAGAGAAAATCCCTTGGTCGTTTCCAGGGGCGTACGAACGGGAAATTCCTTCAGCTCAAAATCTTTCGTCACCTGAAACGCCATCATCCCTGCGATGCGTGAGAGGATATGGCGGAACTCATCGTTCGATGTTTTTACGTCGCGTAAAAATGTCACATCTCTCTGAATGAGCGGATGCTTGACTATAGTGAGGTTTTTCATTCGATGTTGTTCTGTGCTTTCTCTGCTCACCGCCTGGTTCTTTTCTCTGCTGGTTGGTCCCCGTCGAGCTTTTTCTTCATCTGCTCTGCGCTGATAATTATTCCATCCCAAAGCGGAGCGTACGGCGGTGTATAAATTAAATCAAAATGCTCGACATCGTCAATCGTCATGCCGTGGCGGATAGCGGCGGCTAACGTGTTGGCCCGAAGAATTGCGCCCTCTTCTCCGATAACATTTGCACCCAAAAGCCTGCGCGATTGCTTGTCGGCAACGAGCGTAAAATGGATCTCCTTTGCGTCCGGCATAATGCCGATCTTTGAACGGGCGTGGATCGTATTGACCACTGGGTCAAACGAAGCATCCTTTGCTTCTGTTGAGCTCAATCCGACATGCGCGACCTCTTTGTCAAAAGCTCTGACACCAATGGCCCTGAGTGTTCCCTTGAACGCAGCATTTCCCCCGGCGGCATTTTCACCGGCGACGCGTCCGGTTTTGCTTGCCGTCGTTGCCAGCGCAATATACATCGGCTTCTTGGTAACCACATTCTTCAGCTCGCAACAATCTCCGGCGGCGAAAACGCTTTCGGCGCCCAGGGCCCTCATTTTTTCATCCACCCGGATCCCCCCGAAGGGACCCAGTTGGATCCCGGCCGCGAGAGCGAGCCTCGATTCGGGTTTGACCCCGATCGCGATGACGACGATATCGGTCTCGATCGTCACGTTGCGCGTGCCAACGGCAACGACTGAACCTCGCGCGCCAACCCCGAGCCATTCGACCTTCGTATCTCCCATGAATGTGACGCCATGGCTTTCGATCTCCCCCATGATGTAGTTTCGCCCTTCGTCCTCAAACTTGGACATCGGCAATGAGGCATGATGGATCATCGTGACATCCATCCCCCGACGGACGAATGCGTCGGCCATTTCGAGGGCGACAAACCCTCCGCCGACGATCACCGCCCGCCGCGGCTTTTCCTGTCCGAGCATCGTGTTCAGTCCGTACGCCTCGTCGAGGTCTTTGATCACAAAAACATTTCTCGATCTTTCCCCCTCGAGCTGGAGTCGTTTCGGCGTCGAACCCGTGGCGATGATGAGCTTGTCGTACGCTTCGGTGTTCGTTTTGCCGGACCGAAGATCTCTCACCGTTATTTCTTTTCGGGAAGGAAGAATTTCTTCGACGGTGTGCAGCACCTTCGCAACAACTCCTTTTTCTTTTTCCATCCGTTCAGGGTCATAGACGACGAGTTTCTGCGGGTCGGCTATTTCGCCGGCGATGAAATAAGGGATCTCACAAATGCCGTACGAGATGTGTTCCCCCTGTTCATACAGCACAACCTCGGCGCCGGGGCTGACCCGCTTCGCCTTGGCTGCCGCGCTTGGACCAGCGGCCAATCCTCCGATGACAAGGATGCGCCGTTTCATCAATGCTTCCTCCTGAACTGGAGGGTGAGCGGGACGCCGACAAACCCCCAATGCTCGCGTATCTTGTTTTCGAGATAGCGTTTGTAATTGTCGCCGATCAGCGCCGGCTCGCTCGCAAAGAAGGTGAAGATCGGCGGCAGACTCTTCACCTGCGTTACGTAGTTGAGCTTCACATCCTTCCCCGTCTTTGTCGAAGGAGGGTAATGATGGATGTCGTCGAGGAGCATTTTGTTCAGCTCGCTCGTTCCGATGCGCTTCGATCGCTCAGCGTGAACAAGCTTTGCCAGCTCTATCACCCTAAAGACTCTCTGCTTGGTCTTGGCAGAAATGAACACGAACGGAATATAATCGTAGAGGCGGAGCTTGTCGCGGATCGCCTTCTCGAAGTTTTTGGCGGTTGCATTATCCTTGTCGGCCACTAGATCCCATTTATTCACTGCGATGACTGCTCCTCTATTCCGCTCGATCACAGACTGGACGATCATAAGGTCTTGTTTCTCAATTCTTTCACTGGCATCGAATAAAACCACTGCAACGTTGCAGCGCTCGATACTTTTCAGCGTCCGGACGGTGGAATAGAATTCGACGCTTTCGCGAATCCGTTTTTTTTTGATCAGTCCGGCGGTGTCGATCATGACGATCTCTTCGCCGAAGTGCTTTAGCACCGTGTCGATCGGATCGCGGGTGGTACCCGCAACCGGTGTGACGATCGTTCTTTCTTCGCCAATAATAGCATTCACCAATGATGATTTGCCGACGTTCGGTTTTCCGACGACTGCCAGCTTCAACCTGTCGTCATCCGATCTATCTTTACCGTCCGTGGAAATATTTTTGGTGATAATATCGAGGAAATCGCCGATCTGCCGCCCCCCTAATGCCGAAATGGGGGTCGGATCCCCCAAGCCGAGGGAATGAAATTCAGCAGCGTTTGTTTCGGAGGCAGCATTATCAATTTTGTTGACAGCCAGGATCACTTGCTTATTCGATTTGCGGAGGATCGAAGCGATCTCCCTGTCGACATGCGTTATCCCATCGTTCGCATCGACCACAAAAATGATCTCGTCCGCTTCTTCCATGGCAATCTTGGACTGCTCCCGAATTGCTTTTTCGAACACTTCTTCGGACTTCGGGACGAAACCCCCGGTGTCGATCAACGTAAATGTCTTGCCGCACCATTCGGCGTTGGCGTAATGGCGGTCCCGGGTCACACCGGGCTGGTCGTGAACGATCGCATCCTGCGAACCGACAATGCGGTTGAACAACGTAGACTTTCCTACATTGGGACGGCCGATGATAGCTATGAGATGATTGGGCATTTAGAGACGGCGGTTGTCATTGAACGGATCGGCCGGTGAAAAGGTAGTTCGGCGCATAGTGGCGGCGGCTTTCAGGTATATAATAGCAAAAAGACCGAAGACTTTCAACGAAGATCGGCCTGGAAGGATCGCCGAGTGCCGCACAGCGGATTGACCCCTTTGGTTTGCATTTTCCTTAAAAGCTTTTTAAGTTGATCTTGTAGGAGATGGTACTCTTTTTGCCTTCGAATCCTCGACCCATTTTGCGCATTGCAGAACGCCAAAATCTCGTATCCATGGGCGATTAAAAAATGAAAGTTACCTACATATTCGTTTACGGTTTTATTATCGGAGGCATCTGTTTCTTTCTCGGTTTTGTCGGCCCGATCGTCCTTACACCTGACGCGAACCAGGGGCCATTGCTTGGAATTTTCATCACCGGGCCGCTCGGTTTCATCTTCGGTATCGCGGCCGGGCTATTTTTTTTCTTCAAGAGAGAACGCAATCCAAACTTCAAAGATCCCCTTCAGAAACTAATCGATAAATTCTGATCGCCAATGCCATGAAACGGTTTCTTATTACCATACTTCTCAGTGTGGCCGGGTCTTTTTCTCTGTTTCCTCAACAGCTTACAGTGGCGGTCGAAGGGACCGGCAATCCCATTCCATCCGCAACGGTACGGTTATTGGAATTAGAGCGAATTGCCCGTACCGATGCATCGGGACGTGCTGTTTTTCAAAATGTGCCCCGAGGGCCCGTAAAAATTTTTGTTCGGGTTCTCGGATATGCATCGGCAGCACAAACGGTCACGATAGATAGCATGCAAACCGAAACGAACATCGTGCTTACGCCATCCACGATCGATATGGATGAGGTCGTCGTCTCCGCATCGCCCTTTGAACGCCCATCGGGTGAGCAGTACCAATCGGCAGAATCGAGGTCAATGATGGAACTGCGAGATCCTCCAGGTTCGACTTTTGCCGAAAAAATATCCGACATGGCCGGCGTCGCTGTTCGCGGCAACGGTTCGGCTCCGTCCCGCCCGATCCTTCGCGGTCTCTCGGACAACCGCGTTTTGGTCCTGGAGAACGGCCTGCGCAACGGCGACATTTCGACGTACGATCCGGCTCATGCAGTTCCCATCGACGCGCTGAGCATCTCGCAAATCGATGTCGTGCGCGGACCGGCAAGCATTCTCTACGGCCCTAGTACCATCGGCGGATTGGTGAATATCATAACCAATACGATCCCTCTTTCATCGATCAATCCGTTCTCGGGGAGGGTTTCCATCGAAGGGAACTCCGTAAGCGATGAGTATGCAGGGTATTTCGACGGGACATACTCAAGCAACGGGCAATCGCTCGCCGTCTCGGCGGGGGGACTTCATTCACAGAACATTCATATTCCGGCCGGCGACTACGCCGATCCGGCAAGCGGTCAAATATTTTCCCTCGACCGCATGCCGCAGACATTTGACCATATGCAGGAAGGAAGCCTCGGCTATTCGCTGCAGGGGACTGAAGGAATGATCGGCGTCGGAGGGAAGCATTATGAGATGAATTACGGCATACCGGGCGTCCCGCCAAACCAGAATTGGATGAATGTCCCCCCTGCTACTTCTCGCATCGCGCAATATAAAAATTCCATTGAGCTGCAGAGCATTCTCCTTATCGACGGATCATTGATCAAGCAGGGAAAACTCTCGGCGGATTTCGTCGATTACAGGCATGCGGAATATCCGACCGCTGAAGATTCAACCGGCATCTCCGATCCGCAGGCAAATGAGTTCCATAAGCAGACGTTCAATGCGTCGCTTCAGCTGGAACAACAACAGTTAGGAAGGTTGCAAGGGGCCGTTGGGCTTTGGACAAACATCGAAAATCTGACGATCGAAGGGGAAATGCCTTTAGGGCCCAATTCGGTCACCACCGGCATTGCGGCATATGCGTACGAAGAATACCTTGCGGACGAAAATATCCGCCTGCAGGCCGGACTCCGTTTCGATGACAATCGCATTCACACAACGCCGTACGCGGCATCGAGTGATTCCGTCTTTCGATCGCTGAATGCCGCCCAGCTGTCAAACGCCGTGACGGCATCCGTCGGAGCTATCGAAAGAATCACCGACGCGCTGAAGGCTTCTCTAAGCATTGCACGCTCATTCCGTCCGCCGACGGTGCAGGAGCTCTTCGCCAACGGGCTCGATGCTGCAAGCGCCACCTATTCGAAAGGGGATGCCGGCCTCTCCCCCGAGACCGGATTGGGCATCGATGCCTCGCTGAAGGGGAGCTTCCCGGATTTTTCTTTTGAATTTTCTCCGTACGTGAATTTCATCAACCATTATATTTATGCGTTCCTGACGGGGGATACGGTAGAGGCCTTTCCGGTGCGGCAATTTTCTGCAACGGATGCCCGCCTTGAGGGATTCGAGGCGCTGGTTGCGGTCGAGCCTTTGCAAAGAATCGCTGTGAAAGCCAGCGTCGATTTTGTCAATGCGGAGGATACGCGAAATAATATTCCTCTCCCCTTCACCCCGCCGATGCGCGGTCTTTTAAGAATGAGTTACGACGGGGAAAAATATTCCGGCATGGTGGAATGGCGGCTGGCAGCCAGGCAAACACGGCTCGGCGACGGCGATACGCCCACCGCGGGGTACGGCGTCGTCAATATCGGGGGGGCTGTCCGTTTCATTCAGCAAGGTGCGGAACACATTGTGAGCGTGCATTGCGATAATCTCCTTAATCAGGTCTACCGGGACAACCTTTCTGTGATCAAAGACTTCGTGCCGCAGCCGGCCCGGGGCATACGCTGCAATTACGATATACTTTTTTGAACAACAGCCGAGGAGGCAGGGAATTACCGCATGAAGAATTTTCTTCCGTTGCTTGTGTTCATCTTCGCCGCAATTTTAGAAAGCGGCGGCGACGCGATCATTAGAAAGGGGCTCCAGAGCTCCGGCATCCTGACGATCGCAACAGGAATCCTCGTGCTTGGCTGCTACGGCCTGACGGTCAACAGTATAAAATCCGATTTTTCTAAGTTGATGGGAGTCTATATCGCCCTGTTTGCTGCCGTGAGCATCCTGATCGGCAAGTTCGCGTTCAAAGAGGTTATCCCCGCAACGACGTGGATCGGGTTGTCAGTCATCCTTCTCGGTGGAATGATCATTCAATTCGGATAATATGAACGCTGATCCATACAAGAACTTATTGAGGACACCTCTTTGACCAAAGGGCGACTGGAAGCATTCAGCGACGGCGTACTTGCGATTATCATCACCATCATGGTGCTTGAGCTTAAAATCCCGCTTGGAGCCGATCTCTCCGCGCTGATTCCCCTTGCACCGGTATTTCTCAGCTATACGCTGAGTTTCGTTTTTCTGGGAATTTACTGGAGCAATCATCATCATCTTCTTCAGGCAGTGAAGAATGTCGACGGCCGAGTTCTGTGGGCAAATTTACATCTGCTGTTCTGGTTATCACTCACTCCATTTGTCACGGGATGGATGGGTGAAAATCGGTTTGCCCCCGGACCGGTGGCGCTGTACGGCGTCATTCTCTTGTTTTCAGCGATCGCTTATTACATCCTGACACGCGCGCTGTTATCGATCCACGCTAAAGATTCCATCCTTGCCGCCGCGATCGGAAGCGATTTCAAGGGGAAAATTTCAGTCGTCATCTATGCTGCCGCGATCATTCTCTGCTCTGTCAACTCATGGATTTCTGGAGGATTGTATATCCTCGTCGCTATCATGTGGCTTGTTCCAGACCGGAGAATTGAGAGAAGACTTTTTCAATAGACGATCGAATCCCAATGAAAACATCATTCAACATTCGGAGAGCGAAGGCCGGTGACATCGAAGCGATCACCGCGATCTACAACGAGGCCATCCTCACAACCACGGCGACGTTCGACACGGAACCCAAAACCCTCGCGGAACGGATGACGTGGTTCAACGGCCACGATGAAAGACATCCGATCCTCGTTGCCGTCGTGGAGGGGAACGTCGTCGGCTGGGCGTCGCTGACCAAATGGTCGGACAGGCCGGCATACGACGGCACGGCTGAGACGTCTTTTTATGTGGATTCGAAATACCGGGGACGGGGCATCGGCCGCGCGCTCAAAGATGCCGTCATCGAGGAGGCACGGAAGCTTCATTTCCACACGCTGATCGCGCGCGTGGCGGACGGAAGCAGCGAGAGCATGCACTTGAATGAAGAAGCCGGTTTTGTCCTCGTCGGAACGATGAAAGAGGTAGGAAGAAAATTCGGAAAATTACTCGACGTGCATATTTTGCAGAAAATGCTCGATTAAGCCATTGCTCCTTACCGAACGTCCCTCAAGAATTCTTCGACAAACCTGCCGAGCTGTTCAAATTCGATGAGAAATGCGTCATGACCGAACGGGGAACTGATCTCTCGATAACGAGCGCGGGGGAGTTGCGAAGCAAGCTTTTTCTGTTCGCTGACAGGATATAAAATATCGGAATCGATGCCAACGCACAGCACTGGCACATTGACCGAGGATAAAACGTCTTCAATACTCCCCCGTCCATACCCTACGTCGTGAAGATCCATCGCCCGCGAGATGTAAATGTAGGTGTTGGCATCGAACCGGTCGACGAGTTTCTTCCCCTGGTACCTCAGGTAGCTTTCCACCTGGAATAGATTTTCCGGATCAAACCCCGTCCTTGTACCATGTCCGTTGGACTTGATCCTTTCCCTGTGGAAGCGTTCCAGAAACGACGCCTCGCTCCGATAGGACACCATCGCAACCTGGCGGGCAAGCGATAGACCTTTTTCAGGCTGACCATGGTTGTAATAGTCGCCCTGGCGCCACTCGGGGTCATTCATGATCGCCTGGCGTGCGATTCCGTTCAATCCTATGCACCAGGGAGAATGCGCGCTCGCCGTAGCGATCGGGATCAGTGAACGAACGAAACCGGGATACATTACCCCCCACTCCAGTGCCTGCATCCCTCCGAGCGAACCTCCAATGATCGTTCTGAGCTGCCGCACGCCGAGAAAATCGGCCAGTGCCTTTTGAACGCGGACCATATCGCGGATCGTCATTTGGGGGAACGACATTCCGTACGGCCTCCCGGTACGAGGATCCGGCGAGACCGGCCCGGTCGTTCCGTAGCATCCTCCGAGAAAATTTGAGCAGACGACGAAATACTTCTGCGTATCGAGCGTTTTTCCCTCGCCGATAAACGAATCCCACCATCCCGCGCTTTTCGCGTCCCCCGACAGGAAGCCGGCCGCGTGTGCGCTCCCGGTCAATGCGTGGCAGACGAGGATCGCGTTATCCCCGGCGTCGTTCAATTCGCCATACGTTTCATACGCCACAGTGACGGGCGCCAGCTTTTCTCCGCACTCCGTTTCAAGTGGATTGTTCCCGGAGAAGAGCTGCACGTCCTTTGTCGCGACGATATGTTCCGTAAGGGTTGTCATGATCATTGTGCCGGAGTGTTTTCCCCTCCTGAGCGAGGAGGGGAAAACAGAAAAGACCCGGCGGTACCTCTTATGCGTGGACCGGTGTTTTAACGGCGCGAAGAGCTTCATCGAAGTCTTCAAGAATGTCGTCGATGTGTTCGATGCCGACAGACACCCGGATAAGCTCGGGCGTCACGCCCGAATCGCGCTGCTCTTTTTCAGAAAGCTGCTGATGTGTCGTGGACGCGGGATGGATGACGAGCGTCTTTGCATCGCCGACATTCGCCAGCAAACTTGAGAGCTTGACGTTGTTGATGAACGCCTTTCCCGCCTCGATGCCTCCTTTGATGCCGAAGACGATGATCGACCCGAACAAGCCCGATCGCAAATATTTTTTTGCGCTCGCGTGTGAGGGATGGTTCGGAAGCCCCGGATACGAGACCCAATCGACCTGAGGATGCCGTTCCAGCCATTGGGCGACCTTCAGTGCATTCTCATTGTGGCGTTCGACGCGAAGCGAGAGCGTTTCCAATCCCTGCAGGAACAGGAATGAATTAAACGGGCTCAAGCAAGGACCGATATCGCGAAGCCCTTCAACGCGCGCACGAATGGCGAAGGCGATATTTCCGAACGGACCACCCGAACCAAAAACATCCCAGAATTTCAGTCCATGGTATCCCGGGCTCGGCTCGGTGAAGATCGGGAACTTGCCGTTTCCCCAGTTGAATTTTCCCGAGTCGACGATCACGCCGCCGATCGAGGTGCCGTGTCCGCCGATCCATTTTGTCGCGGAGTGGACAATGATATCCGCGCCGTACTTGAACGGCTGCACAAGATAGCCGCCCGCGCCGAACGTGTTATCGACGATAAGCGGGATGTTGTTTTCGTGGGCCACTTTTGCGATCGCCTCGAAATCGGGGATATTCAAGCGCGGATTGCCGATCGACTCGATGTAAATCGCCTTCGTCTTGTTGTCGATCAGTTTGCGAAAATCCTCCGGCTTGTCTCCCTCGACGAATTTTACGCCGATGCCGAGCCGCGGAAAGGTCACCTTGAACTGGTTGTATGTTCCGCCGTAAAGATTGCTCGTCGAAATAATATTTTCGCCTGCCTGAGCGATCGTTGAAATAGCGAGGAACTGTGCCGCCTGGCCCGAGGACGTCGCGAGTGCCGCGGCTCCTCCTTCGAGAGCGGCGATACGCTCTTCAAAAACGGCCGTCGTCGGGTTCATGATACGGGTATAGATGTTGCCGAATTCCTGCAGACCGAACAGAGCTGCGGCATGCCCCGCATCGTTGAAATTGTATGACGTTGTTTGATACAGCGGTACCGCACGCGATTTTGTCGTCGGGTCGGGCGACTGGCCTGCGTGCAGTTGAAGGGTTTCAAACCGATAGTGCCGAGCTTTTCCATTTGTTGCCATGCTGTTCTCCGGGAAATGATTGAGATAATTGTGAGTCACAAAGAACTGAATGTTCTTCGGACTAGTTAATATTCAGTGCGATGTGCAGCGAAGAAATTAAACAGCGGATGGGCGACAACAGAGGAAGTTACCGACGAAGTACGCAGACAAATGCTCAAGCACCGGTCTGCAGGCATAGAAAAGATGTAGATTGAAAACGTTCATGGATGACTATAAATGAAAAAACCTCTTTCGAAGATGATCAAAAGAGGTTAACACGACGTACTGCTCTTTCGTTCATCTTTCTTCCGAACTCATTGCTCGGAACAGAAATTAGCACCTGTCGATCCGCCGTTGACGGATCCGGTTGCTGTGGCTTCGCAGGGTCTGTCCCTCCGCCACTCTTGATGAAGACTACGTTGTCAAAGAAACTACTGCAAGTAATATACGATAATTTCACGCGTTGTCAAGTACCCCCCTGCTCTTTTTCAATACAGCTCTCTGTTCAGGTCTATTTTGCGTGTTTTTTTCAATTTGCTCCTCCCCTTTTTCCGAGAAATGCGTTCTTCCTGAGCGCTCTTTGTCGCCCCCGTTGGAGTTCGTTTCTTTGCCTTCGTCACGGCGCTCGAAAGCAGGGAAATGAATCTTTCCACTGCATCTTCCCTATTTTTCCATTGGCTTCGGGATCCCTGAGAGACGACGCGCAGCCGCCCCTCAGAATCAAGTTTTGACCGGAGTTTCCGGAGGAGTGTCTCTTTTGTCTCCCGGTCAAAAGAGGATGAAGTCACGTCAAAAATCAACTCGACGCGCGTGGCGACCTTGTTGACATTCTGCCCCCCCGGTCCGCCGCTCCGTGAAAAGCGAAAACGCAAATCCGAAAAAGGGATTCTGATCTTATCGCCGATGACGATAGTTTCCATTGATCACATCAAATAAAAAACCGCTGCAAACAATCTGTTCACAGCGGGGGAAAAAGATTTGCCGGCTCGTTTGGGGAGCCCTCAACGCGGCTTAAGGATGAGCGCTGCGTGTTATTCGAGCGTAAGGGCATCCTTCTGCCCGATGTAACTCACCACGTCCTCACCGCCGTCAACTCCGATCACGTTGCCCGATATAAAATACGCATCGTCATGACTGAGGAGCGCAATGGCCCTTGCCACGTCTTCCGGGGTCGTGTTTCTCATCGCCGGGCTTTTCGCCTGGGCGACCTTCAGCATCATGAGCGCCCCGGGAATTTTTCTTAACGCTGCGGTATCGGTGACGCCGGCCAGGATAGCATTGCACGTGATCCCGTACGGGCCCAGGTCATGCGTCAGCTGACGAATGTACGATTCAAGCGCAGCTTTGGCGGCCGACACCGCCCCGTAATTCGGCAGCTGCGAATGCCCGCCCGAGCTTGTCATTGCAAAAACATGGGCTCCTTTCTTCAACAATCCTCCATTGAAGGCAGACTGCGTCCAATAGACCAGCGAATTGGCCATCACATCCATCGTCATTTCGACCTGCGCCTGCGTCATTTGTTCCTTTTCGTCTTTGCACACCAGGGGGCGAAGCGTCCCAAACGCCAGACTGTGCATCAGGACCCTGAGATTGGATTCCGGATGTTTGTGGAATTCTTTTTTCAACCCGTCGATCACTTCCTTTCTCTTTTCCGGGTCGGATGCGTTGACGTTGAAAAAGAGCGACTGCACCCCCTGCGCATCGACTTCCTTTTTGACTTTTTCCGCATTGGGAAGGGTGATCGCGCGGTCGAAATGAACGCCGCAGATATTCATCCCGTGACGGGCAAGCTCAACCGCAGTCGCTCCTCCGAACCCGCTCGACGCGCCGAGGATCAGCGCCCAATCCGTTTTCTTGAATTTATAGTCGCTGGACACGTTACACCTTTACTGATAGTGAATGAAACGACGAAAATGTCTTATGACGCGCCGCTCGGGCGGGACGGTCACTCGACCGTGACGCTTTTTGCCAAGTTCCTTGGCTGGTCGATATTGCATCCGCGCTTGACCGCAATGTAATACGCTAGAAGCTGAAGCGGGATGATGTTCACGATCGGCGAAAGAAGGTCGGCGGTGTGCGGCACGCGGATCACATGGTCGGCAAGCGATTCGATCGTCGTATCTCCTTCGTTCACAACCGCGATCACTCGTCCGCTCCGTGCTTTCACTTCCTGGATATTCGAAATGATCTTTTCGTACGTGCTGTCTTTCGAGGCAATCACAATGACCGGCATATTTTCATCGATCAAGGCGATAGGCCCATGCTTCATCTCAGCAGCCGGATACCCTTCTGCATGGATGTACGAAATCTCTTTAAGTTTAAGCGCCCCTTCGAGGGCAGCGGGAAAGTTGTAGCCTCTCCCCAAATAGAGGACGTTCACATTCTCCTTCAGCTCTTCGGCGATCTGTTCGATTGCGCTCGTATCGCGAAGGATCGACTCGACCTTGCCTGGAAGATCAAGCAGCGCCTGACCGATCTTCCTTCCGTCGGCCTCCGAAAGTCCGCGCTGACGGGCCACCATCAGGGTGATGAGCGATAGGACGACGAGCTGCGACGTGAACGCCTTGGTGGAAGCCACGCCGATCTCAGGCCCGGCATGGATATAGACGCCCCCCTGGCTTTCGCGTGCGATTGTGCTTCCGACAACATTGCAGATCCCAAAGACCGATGCCCCTTTTTGCTTCGCTTCGCGGAGCGCAGCGAGCGTGTCGGCGGTTTCGCCGCTTTGGCTGATAAGAAAGACGACGTCCCCCTTTTTAATAATTGCGTTGCGGTAACGGAACTCCGATGCGTATTCGACTTCGACGGGTATTTTGCCGTATTGCTCAAGCATATACTCCCCGACCAGTCCGGCATGCCACGAAGTACCGCAGGCAGTGATGATGATCCGCTGCGCATTTTCCAGGACGGGCATCACCTCGCTCAATCCGCTGAGCTTTGCGTTCCCTTCGTCCAGCAACACTCGTCCGCGCATGGCATTGCGGAGCGTTTCCGGCTGTTCCATAATCTCTTTGAGCATGAAATGCTCATACCCCCCCTTTTCGATCTCTTCGATGTCGATCGTGACCTGGTGGACCTCTTTCTCGATGTCGACGTTATCGATCGTCCGCGTCTCGAAGGAGTCTTTGGTGACTACGGCAATCTCCCCATCCTCAAGGTAAACGACGTTGCGGGTATACTGCACAATGGCGGCAGCATCGGAAGCGACGTAGTGCTCGCTTGATCCGATGCCGAGAAGGAGCGGGCTTCCCTTTCTCGCAGCGACAATCTTCCCCGGCTCCATGGCTGATACGACCGCGATACCATATGTCCCTTCAACCTGGCGAAGGGCAAGACGGACCGCGGTCGGCAGATCGCCGCTGTATTTTTTCATCTCTTCGACCAAATGGACGAGAACTTCCGTGTCGGTCGCCGATGAGAAGACGTGCCCCGTGCTCTCCAGCTTTTTGCGGATGGCAAGATAATTTTCGATGATGCCGTTGTGGATGAGGGCGATCTCTTTTGTGCAATCCGTATGAGGATGGGCGTTGACATCACTCGGCACCCCGTGCGTCGCCCACCGAGTGTGGCCGATACCGGCGGTCGTTTTCAGCGGCAACGGCCGGATTGATTTTTCCAGATCGGCGACTTTGCCGACCTTTTTGTAGATGTGCAGAGCGTTGTCCGCAAGGAGAGCCGCTCCGGCAGAGTCGTAGCCGCGGTATTCGAGCCGCTTCAGACTATCCAGGATGATCGGCAGTGGGTTCGCTCCGCCGACGTAGCCAATTATTCCGCACATAGTTTTTTCCCGATATTATCGAACGATTCCCAACACGCCCGCCATTCGCCCCGAAGCCTTTCCGTCGCGCCGGAATGAATGAAAGATCTCTGCTTCATGGATTGTGCAACCTGCATGTACTTCGATGTTTCCGGGTAGAATCCCTTCGGATACCAACTGATGCTGGTTGGCGGCTTTCAAATCGACCTTCCACCTTCCCGAATCGTCCTTCGTCAGAAACCGGCCGTCAAACTTCTCTGCGACCTCATCTCCAACCTGATAACAGCATTTTCCTGCCGCCGGTCCGACAAAAGCAAGGATGTTCTTCGGCTCTACTCCAAACTCGGCTTTCAGAAGGCCAACGGCATTCACGGCGATGCGCGAACTCGTACCTCGCCATCCTGCATGAACACCGGCGACGGTCTTTGTCAATGGATCAAAAAGGAAAATCGGAACACAATCCGCGACGCTCAGAACGATGAATACGCCATACTCACTCGTCGCCAGTCCGTCGCAATCTTCATAGCCGCCCCATGTCTTGACCGCGCGGACAGTGTTGGAATGGCATTGCATCGGAAATGCCAGTTCGTCGAGACCGATATGAAGAGCGCCGAAAAAACGCCTTCGATTTTCAATGACATTGATCTTGTCGTCTCCGACGTTGAAGCTTAAATTCATCCCCAATCCGCCCGGGCTGCATCCTCCCAGGCGCGTGCTCATGCCAAAAACTATTTGTCGGTGACGGGAAAAGGCTTCGGAGCGAATAATCTCCATGTGCCGTTAGTATCGTCAAAAATGGGATGAAAATCAAATTCCCTGCGATCGCTGAAGCCTGACTACACCTTCTGCAGTTCCCCGTGATTGAAAATTCCCACGGCACGCCCTTTCAAAGGTCGGCCGTTAAAGGGGGAATTTTTGGACTTAGATCGAAGGCCGCTGACATCGACTTTCCATTGCACTTTCGGGTCGATGAACGTGAAATTCGCTGGATTCCCCTCCCGAATTTCAATCGGCCGCTTGATGATCTTCCTGGGATTGGTCGAGAACTTTTCAATCATTTGAGAAAGAGAGATCACCTTCGGCTCAACAAGCTCGGTCATCGCAAGGCCGATCGCTGTTTCCAGCCCGACTATTCCAAACGGTGCCTGCAGATAATCGACGTCCTTCTCATCGAGCGAATGCGGTGCGTGGTCGGTGGCGATCACATCGACAGTGCCATCACGAAGGCCCTCTTTTATCGCTTCAACGTCACCTTTGGTCCGGAGGGGCGGGTTCATTTTGGTATTCGTGTCGAAGGAGCGGACCACGTCGTCTGTAAGAGTAAAGTGATGCGGCGTCACTTCGCATGTGACGGCGGCTCCTTTTTGTTTTGCTTCGCGGACCAATTTCACGGAGCCGGCAGTGCTCATATGAGCAACATGGTAACGGGAGCCGGTGTATTCCGTGAGGCGGATGTCCCGCGCGATCATGATTTCTTCTGCGATGGGAGGGATGCCCGGCAGACCAAGTTCCGTTGCGACGAACCCTTCATTCATCACGCCGCCGTGGACAAGCGATGGCTCTTCGCAATGCTGGATGACAGGAACATCAAACATCCCCGCATACTCGAGTGCACGGCGCATGATTTCCGCATCGAACACCGGCGCGCCGTCATCGCTGAGTCCGACCGCGCCGGCCTGGACAAGTTCGGCAATTGGCGACAGGTCTTTTCCTGCCCTCCCCTTCGTCACTGCGCCGACCGGATACACGTCGACGATCCCGTTATGAACAAGTTTCCCCCGTGAAATGATAAAATGAACGATCGATTCATCGTCGATAGCAGGGTTCGTGTTCGGCATACAGCAGACAGCCGTAAACCCGCCGTGAGCGGCCGAGAGTGTTCCCGTCTCTATTGTTTCCTTATGCTCGAAACCGGGTTCGCGCAGATGAACATGCATGTCCACAAAACCGGGAGCGACGATCTTTCCGCCCAGGTCGACCACTTCGGTTCCGGCCTGCGGGGCGATTGATGCTTTCATCGACTCGATGATTCCGTCGACGATGAAGAAATCCAGCGATGCATCGGATTCTGTTGCCGGATTGATGTATCGTCCGCCTTTCAAAAGAAATTTCTTTGCCATGAAGATCTCTGATTCTGGTGTGATGAAATCGTTTAGTTCACGGTCCCCAGGAGGTACAGGACCGACATTCTAACGGCAACGCCGTTCAGGACCTGCTCAAGGATCACGGAGTGGGGTCCGTCAGCGACATCGGCCGAAAGTTCTACGTCCCGGTTGATCGGCCCGGGATGCATGATGGTGATCGGATGGTCGATCTTATCGAGGCGCTCTTTTGTGACGCCGAAGAACCGATGGTACTCCCGAAGGGAGGGGAACAGTCCCCCGGATTGCCGTTCCATTTGGATCCGCAGGACGTTCAGTGCATCGACCCTGGGAAGAACGTCGTCGATACGATGGTACACTTCGACACCCAGCCTTTCGATCTCTTTAGGGATGAGCGTTGCCGGGCCGCAGACAGATACTTTTGCTCCCATCGTCCTTAACCCGTAAATATTCGACCTGGCGACCCTGCTGTGAGTGATATCTCCGACGATGCACACCCGCAGCCCTTCGAGCGCTCCGAATTTCTCTTTCAGCGTGTACATATCCAGAAGCGCTTGTGTCGGATGCTCATGACAGCCGTCCCCGGCGTTAAGCACTGCCGATTGCACGACACGGGTCAAAAAGTGAGGGGTGCCCGCCGAACTGTGGCGTATGACCACCATATCAATTTTCATCGCCTCAATGTTGCGCGCGGTATCCTTGAGCGTCTCCCCCTTGCTGACACTCGATCCCGACGCTGAAAAATTTACGACGTCAGCGGACAACCTCCGTTCGGCCAATTCGAACGATATCCTCGTCCGGGTCGAATTTTCAAAAAACAAGTTGACGATCGTCTTCCCCTGCAGCGTCGGCACTTTCTTGATGGGGCGATTCAATATTTCTTTGAACGAGACGGCGGTGTTGAGGATCAGTTCAATGTCGGCTTTCGGCGCTCCGTCGAGGCCGAGCAAATGCCGTGATGATAATCCCATGGATCTTCCTTCCTTGCTTTAAAGTTTGACCGGGCCCAGATACACAGCGTCTTCCCCGTCTGCTTCGGCCATCCGGACCTGAATTTCTTCATCCGCCGAAGTCGGCACATTCTTTCCGACGAAATCGGCTTTGATCGGGAGTTCCCGATGGCCGCGGTCCACGAGCACGGCGAGCTGGATCGAAGCAGGCCTGCCGATGTCCATCAGCGCGTTGAGCGCAGCGCGAACCGTCCGGCCGGTGAAGAGCACGTCGTCGACGAGAACGATGTCTTTCCCCGTAATGTCATACAGGATGTCGGTCGTATTCAGCCGGGGCTGGGATAATCTTCCCCTGAGATCGTCGCGGTACAGGGTGATGTCGAGCGTGCCGATCGGCGGCGCCACCTTTTCCATTTCGAGAACGGCGGCCGCAATACGCCGGGCAAGATATTCCCCTCTTGTCCTGATGCCGACGATGCCGAGCGACGCGGCGCCTCGGTTCCGCTCAACGATCTCATGAGAAAGGCGATTGACTGTGCGGGTGAAATTTTGGGCGTCGAGAATTGTCTTTTCTTCATTCATATGCGCTTTGACCGGGTGGGGTACAAAAAGAAGCCTCCGTCCACGGATGAACGGAGGCTTCTTGAAATACTGAGAAATTCTGATCGCTGACTTTCGACATTTCCTTTCCTACCTCTCAGGATAGAATTAAAGGATCCACTACTTGTTCAAATGTACAAAACTCTTATCTCCGAATCAATACCCGGCAGGGTATTGCGAGAAAATATCTTCCCGGACGTTCATCAGGTCCCGCAGGCATGAAGGTTTATTCCGATCATTTCCATTGATACCCCGACACTCCTTACCCGCCCCGCTCTTTATTTTGCAATCCAAGGTTTCCGATCCGGATTACTGTACCTGGAGCTGGTTCATCCAATTGGCATTTTGGAGCTCATCCCGGTGAGTCGAATGCAGCAGGTCGTAGTCGGAAAAGCCCGACCGATCGCCGAAGATGAATTCAACTCCCCCCTGGATCGAATGGTACGTCCAGATCTCATACGGTTTTGTGTTGACCTCGTTGGCGTGCCGTTCGATCTCGTCCGGGGGACCGTAAACGATGAAGACCCGGCCGCGATCGGTCTTCCATCCGTCTTTGAAACCGGCGCGAAAATGCTCATTGGCGTAGTCAACCCGTTTGAAATATTCTGTTTTCGTGAGAGGATTCGGGTTCGTCAAATCGTCTGCCCGCTTCCTCCAGAACTCATACAGGACCTTCCTCTTCGCGTCGATGCCTTTGACGTTCTTGTATTCGGCCTGTTCCGCGCGGCTCATGATATATTTCAGTTGGCTAAACTCGAGGTCAAGCTCGGATTCTGTCATTGTCGCATATTCGCTTGCGAGGACCGACCCTTCGGTTCCGGCGGTCAGCGAATCCATGGGGAGCTGAGGATTATAAACGAAGATCTTTTTTGAGGAGGTGTAGTTTGAATTATCGACGGAGTCGATCACGGTGAAGTTCACGGTGTAAGCGCCGGTTCTTAACGCATTCACCTGGAAAGCGCCGACCTCTACGTTCGATTCGTTGACCCGATTTTTGATCCGCGAACGGGTGATCACCTCTTTCCCGATCGAATTCGTGACAGTCAATCTTGTATAGTAGTATGGCGACGAATTCTTCAGGAGATTGTAGGTCTCGATATAATAATACACAGCAGATTGATCCCCCCCATAGATCTTCGACGGGTTCGGCTTCACTTCATACGTGTTTTTGATAAACCTTCCGACGGAATCCTTGCCGACGGAGACGATCGAGGTACACAACTCAATATCGCTGAGCGAAATGTGTGCGGACTCAATCGGCCGGAGGTCAATGGGAACAGAAAAGCTGTCTCTTTTTGCCCAACTGTTATTTCCCCCTCCGACAACGTACATGCGATACACGTCCGGCGCCAGAAGAAAGCCGAGAACGTCGGAGTAACTCCGGGAGGTTGCCAGCAATGTCGAATCATTTGTTGTAAAAGGGATCCTCCACGTTTGGCGGGCCACGATGGAATCGTTCGACGAGCGTTTGAAATAGATATCCATGAGGGCTTCCGCTTTCAGGATGCTGTCGGTCTTCGCAAATTTCAATTTAGAGACGTCGAAAGTATAGTAGACTTCGAGGTAAACTCTGGCGGTGTCTCCTCTGAACCTTGCCAGATCAACGCCGATGCGAAACCCCGGTTGGGCTTCGGTCACCGTTGGGGAAACTGTCAGGCATATAAGGAGAGGCAGCAAAAACAAGGCAGAACATTTCATTGGGAACCTTTCTCATTCCGAGGACGAATATAGAGAAAAATAGATTCTTTTCCAATGGATAGATTACGCATCAACATCCTTGACCAGAAGGACCAACGCACCGCCGACGATCATCGAGGCTCCGCCGAGAACCAAGGCGTAGACCGCCTCGCCGCCGAGAAATGTCCGCATAAAGAAGCCGAGGATCCCCGCCGCCAGGATCTGCGGTATCACGATGAAGAAATTAAAGATCCCCATATAGACTCCTGTCCGTTCCGGAGGGAGAGATCCGGCAAGAATTGCATACGGCATTGAGAGAATACTCGCCCACGCCAATCCGACACCGACCATTGAAAGCAACAGCATCATCGGATTGTGGATGACCAAAAAAGAAATGAGGCCCAATCCTCCGCAGAAAAGACTGATCATGTGGACTGTTTTTCTGCTGGTCCTTTTTGCGATCACCGGCAACAGAAATGATGCGGCCGCGGCAAAGCCATTGTATGCCGCGAAAAGCACTCCGACCCAATCGGCACCTTCGTTAAAAAGGGGGGTCGTAGGATCCGAGGTTCCATAAATGTGGCTTGTCACCGCGGACGTCGTATAAATCCACATCGCGAAAAGGGCGAACCAGGAGAAGAACTGGACGACCGCGAGTTGGATCATCGTCTTCGGCATCTCTTTCAGGCTGATGAGAATTCCTTTGACCAATGCGGCGCCCCCTTCGCTCTCTTTCTTATGCTGATTGAACTCTTCGACATTCTCGGGAGGATATTCTTTCGTCCGAAACACCGTCCAGCTGACAGCGGTAATGAAGGCGACCGCTCCGGCGTAGAATGACAGAAGCACCGACCTTGGAATTTCACCTTTCGGCGCCGTATTGCTGACGCCGATCCAATTTGCAAAAATATACGGAAGCGCCGAAGCCACCACCGCGCCTGTGCCGATAAAAAAGCTTTGCAGCGCGAATCCCGTGGTCCGTTGCTCCGACGGGAGCAGGTCGGCGACGAGCGCGCGGAACGGTTCCATTGAAATGTTGATCGACGCGTCAAGAACCCAGAGCATGCCTGCGGCGATCCAGAGTGCGGGGGAATTCGGCATAACGACAAGGGCGGCGGTTGCAAGCAACGCACCGGTCAGGAAGTACGGCCTCCTCCTGCCGAGCCTGTTCCAAGTTCTGTCGCTCATGTAACCGATGACCGGCTGCACGAGAAGACCTGTGGTTGGCGCGGCGATCCAGAGAATCGGGATATCGGAAAGGTTTGCGCCGAGCGTTTCAAAGATCCGGCTGACGTTTGCATTCTGCAGCGCAAAGCCGAATTGAATGCCGAGGAACCCGAAACTCATGTTCCAGACCTGCCAAAAGTTTAACCTAGGTTTTTTCATAAAGGTATGAATTGATTTTTGTTGTCCATTGAAGTCCGATGAGAATCATCTATCCTTTGACGCTTCCAAGCGTTAACCCGGAGACAAGCCACTTGCTGAGCGAAAGGAAGAGAATCACCACGGGTATTGTCACAATCATCGAAGCGGCGCCGTAGAGTCCCCATTCCGAACCCATATTCGACTCGAATGATTTTAATCCGAGGGGAAGTGTCCACAGATCCGTGTCCTGAAGAATCTGCGCGGCGACGATATACTCCGTCCAGGCAGACATAAATGAGAAGAGGGCGGTGATGACGAGAGCCGGCGACGCAAGGGGGAGGATAACTTTATAGAATGTTTGGAATCGATTGCACCCGTCGATCCTTCCGGCCTCTTCAAGGCTGGTCGGGATCGTATCATAGTATCCTTTCATTTGCCAGACGCAAAAAGGGAGCGCGGTAGCGGAATACATGATGATGATTCCCAGGTAAGAATTGATAAGGTGGAGTTTCACGAGCATGATGTACATCGGGAGAAGGAGCATCGTCGCCGGAAACATTTGCGTCACGAGCAGACTCAGGAGCCCCAATTTTTTACCGATAAAATTGAACCGCGAAAAGGCATAACCCGCCGTCGACGCGAGAGCGACGCCTGTCATGGTGACCACGAAGGCGACGAACGTACTATTGACGAGCCAGAGAGCGAACGGCCGCTCCGTAAAAAGTGCACGGTAGTTCCTGAGCGACGCGTCCTTAGGAATGATCTCCAGCGACGTCGACAAGAGGCGGTCCGCAGGCCGGAGTGAGATCGTAAATATCTGGGAAACGGGATAGAGTGCGATCACGCAGAAAAGTATCAATACCAGATACGTGGCTGCAATTCTTAGAGCTGTTTTTGTCTTCGCGTCCATGCTTCAATTTCTGAGTGAATTAATACGCCGCCTCAGTTGCCTTTGTCCTGCGCATAAAGGTCAGACTAAACGCAAGAAGAATAAAGAAGATCACCATCGATAGCGCGGCACCGTATCCGTACCGATAAAAATTAAACGCTGCCTTGTAGACGAACGAGACAAGCAGATGAGTCTGGTCCGACGGTTCGCCGGCATTGCTGACCAGCCAGACGATGTTCAGGTTGTTAAAGGTCCAGATCGTCCCAAGGGTAATGGCCGGCACCATCGCAGGACGGATCAGCGGAATAGTGATATTCTTGAGCTTCTGAAACCATGATGCCCCGTCCATGTCAGCAGCTTCGTACAATTCATGCGGAATACTCTGCAGCGCACCAAGCGCAATGATCATCATGAACGGGAACCCAAGCCAGACATTGGTGATAATAACGGCAATGAACGTTTCGAGCGGACTTTTCAGCCATTGAACTGCTGGGAGTCCAAACCACTGGGTGAGCATCAGATTGATCGAACCGTATTCATAATTGAACATTCCCCTCCAGGTCAGTGCAACAATCAATTGCGGCACTGCCCACGGAAGCACCAAGATAGTCCGGAAGACAGCCTTTCCGCGAATGTCCTTTTGATTCAGTAAAACCGCAAGAAACAAACCGATGGAAACATGGAAGATGAGGTTGACGATCGTCCAGATGATCGTCTTAAGGAAAATACCGTAGAAGTTCGGCTTTGATTCTTCCGTAAACACTTTCACATACTGCCTTATTCCATCGAACCTCCAGTCTTTAATATGAGTCAAACTCATATTGGACATGGAAATGACGACGTTGAAAATGAACGGGTAGATGACAACACCGATCAACACGAGGAACGCCGGCGCAACGAGAAAAGCAACGAATGCTTTTGTTTTAATTTTCTGACCGGTCATTCGTTCATCTCTTTTATTTTGTTCAATGCATCAAGCTGCATATCCGCCGCCGCCTGCTCCGCCGTTTTGTATCCCCCAAGCACCGCCTGGTAGCTCGGTCTCATCGCATCCCAGATGGCCCGGAGCTCAGGCACCACCGGCATCGGCCTCCCGTGATCGATGGCGATCTCTGAATTCTTCATAATATCATTGTTCTTAACGAAGCTGCTGGCGAGGACGGATCTTTTGGTCGGCATCGTGTGAAGAATTGTCGCCGCTTCGAGTTCATTCTCATCGGAAGTGAGAAATTTAATAAGTTCGATCGCCCATTTTTTCTTTTCTTCAGAGATATTGGCATTGAGTGAAAAGCCCTTGGGCGAAACCATTGTGCCGCACCAAAGCCCGGTCTTGGAGATTTTTGGGAGCGGGGCGACGCCAAAATCGATCCCCGCCTTTTCATATCCCGACCAGCTCCAATCACCGTTGATGATCATGCCGACCTTTCCGTCCTTAAAAAGCAGGTCCGATATTTCATAATCGGATTCGTTCGGAATGATCTTATATTTATCGCGAAGGTCTTTGATGAATTTCAGCCCGTCAACAGTTCCCGGATTATTCAACGCAGGTTTGCCGCTGTCATCCATAATCCAGCCGCCGAACCCGGTCATGAACGGAATAAAAAAGAAAGGCTCCGTATAATTCCAGGCCAGGCCATAACGATCAGGTTTGCCGTCGCCGTTAAGGTCCTGAGTCAGATGCTCACCGATCGCGATAAGCTCCTTTTCGGTTGTCGGCGGTTTTGGCACCAATTTTTTGTTGTAGACGAGAGTCAAATGATTGCCGAGTTTATCGGCAATTTGATAGAGATGTCCTTTGTAGTATGTGAGAGCCTTGGGGTCGAATTGGTCAAGATAGGCCCTGTCAAAAAGATCTTCGAGCGGGAGAATAATATCCATCACCTGAAACGGTCCGACCTGGTCTGCAGGGCCGTAGACGATTTCGGGACCCTGTCCGGCGATCGCTGAGATGATGAAACCCGAACGGAGCGATTCTGTCTCCTTGAATAACTGCTCCACTTCCACTTCCGGATGGAGCTTCATGAACTTTTGAAGCTGCGATTCCAGCACAAGGCGGATATCGATCCTGTCCTGATGCCAGATCGTGATCTTTATCTTCCCTTCCTTCTTTGGCTTGCACCCGGAGAGACATCCGAGCAGCACGAAAGAAGCAAAGCAGATAAACAGAAGAATATGAAGTCTCCTTGAATCCATGCTCGAGGAATTTACGATGGCAGCCCCTTTTGTCATTCGGACGTAACGAATGACCAAAGAAACGCGGAAAGCGCAAGACTAACGCCGCTGATGATAAAAATGATGTTTTTGTCCGCAGCATTCTGGATGATTCCTCCCAACCCGAGGCTCACAAAAAGCTGCGGCAGAACGACGGACAGATTAAAGATCCCCATGAAGAATCCCATTCTGCTTTTTTGAACATTTTCGGACATCACCGCGAAGGGAAGGCTGACGATCGCTCCCCATCCGACGCCTACCACGGCCATGAGAACATAGAGCAGCAAAGGCGTCGCTGCAAAATATGCGATGAGAAAATACCCGACGGCCATGACGGCGACGGAGCTCAGATGGGTTTTCACCCGGCCGATTTTTTCAGCGATCGGCTCGAGAACGAACACGGGTAAAATAAAGCCGACGGTGTTGAGTACTGCAAACGAAATAGAGATGACCTGGCCGGAATAGACGGCCGGAGAACTTGCACCAGCCGCCAGTTTTTGCTGGACAAATGCGATAATGTACACAAACATCGTCTGTACGCCGATCCAGGAAAAGGCGTGAGCGGCATAGAGCCGAACGAGCTGTCCCCATCTCGTCGCGGGTTCACTCCTGGTTGGAACCGTTGACGCCATTTCTGTTCCGGTCTCTTCCAGTTCTTTGCTCTCGCTGATAAAAAATACCGGCAGGACCGAGAATGCCAGAACAATGAACACCCCGAGATAAATCAGGGCATAATTGCCGAAAAGCGCGCCGACGACATACGCAAGAACGCCAAAGAAACCGGAAATTGTTTGCATCCATGTATATCCCTTGGTGCGTGCGTTTCCTTCGGGAGTGACGTCGGCGATGATGGAGCGGGTCGGGTTGAAACTGATGTTGATCGCAAGGTCGAGGGTTAGCGCAACGGCAATGGCAACGCCGAGCAAACTCTCGATGCCGAAAAACGAACGTATCCTGTCGATGTTCGGGAGCGCGAGAAGCATGGATGCCGCTAATGCTCCGCCGATCAGAATGAAGGGGCGGCGCCTCCCTCCCCAAAACCAGACTTTGTCGCTGATCAACCCGATAATGACCTGTCCAAAAATCCCGGCAAGCGGTCCGGCTGCCCAGACGATCCCTACCTCATGGATGTCAAGGTTGTATTTCGTCGTCAGGATCCAGCTGAGGGCGGAGATCTGGATAGAAAGGGCGAACCCCATCGCTGTGGATGGCAAACTTATGATCGCGTAAAAGGAACGGCTGAGATTTTTCTGGATTTGAAGCATGGTTGAGATCAGAGATACTGAATGAATTGGATCTTCAGCCGCAAAGCGCTTTAACGAGGCGGCTCACTACATTTTGCCGAATGTATCGGTGAGAACCACCCTGTCGGTCGTACCGTCAAGAAAGACTCTCCGGTTGCCTCCGGGAAATTCTTCTCCGGGGTTCCACTCACCGCTGGGGCCGCTGTTGGTAAATTTGTATTGGATCTCTGTGCCGACAGGGAAACGAAACTCGATCGTCCAGATGCTGTCGTTTTGCTGGCGGTCGCCGTGGGTTCCGTCATCGAACATTCTCACCGTATTCGGTTTCCAATTTCCCAGCTCATCTTGATTGCCGGCGATGTAAATCCCCTTCCGCACGTACATCTTGCGCGCATCGCACTGGAAGACCACGGACACGGAGTCGTTTTTGGTGCTCTGCGCCATCGTCCCCTGGGCCGGTCGTGTTCCCGTCCCTTCATCCAGAATGATCTCCTTGAACTCCCTCTCAGGCATCCGACCGCCGGCCCGCCTTGCAAAGGAATAGATGTTCTTGAGATGCGTAATGTAAGCGATATCGAACGGCTTGTCTCCGGCCGGAGCCGTTTGGTCCGTGCCGTACCACCAGAACCAGTCCGACCCCTCCGCGGCATACATTTCATCCCATGCTTTATAGGCGAGATACTCCTTCGTTCCTTCTTTCGGCTCGGAGGATTTCGGGTCGGGCTGCGCCAGGCCTGAGAGCCCGAGGTCCTGCCGCGCGACGAGCAAATAATTCCATGCGCGGTTCTCTTCATCCTCGCCGATCCAGGTATCGTAGTTCGCATTGATCCACGAACCGGGATACAGCCAGTCGAGCTTCCGCATCGATGAAATGGGATGCGGGGCAACACCGCGTCCCGGATTCCCCTGCATGTACTCCGTCATCGTTACCGTGACGATCTGCCTCGTTTCGTACAGCGCGCTCAACTTCCTGTATAATGCGTGAAGGAATTCCTTGCCGTCGTTGTCTTTCCGGTACCATTCCCACGCATTTTCGCCGTCCAGGATGACCGTCAGCAAACGGTCCGGCTCCCCCTCCTTCGGCGCGTAGCGAAGAATGCTTTTGATGAAATCGTCGGCTGCCTCTTCACCGGGAAATGTCTGGTATGTAAAACCTATTTTGTCCGAGAGCTCGGTATCGCGGAAAACAACGACGACCGAATCCTTCTCATTGCCCGAAGAGTAGGCGCCGTAGGGATAGAATTTCGGCTGGCCGTTCGGCTTCGACCGGGCGAGGATCTTCTCATCCGTCGCGATCCAGCGGATGCCGTTCCTGCCGAAGATGGAAATGATCTCCTGCGCGACCGAACCTTCTGCGGGCCACATCCCGGCCGGAGCCTGCCCGAATTTTTCCGTGTAATACTCGATCGCTTTCGCGACCTGCGCATTCGCATCCTGAGGATACTGAAAGCGGTTGGGCATGGTATCGTTCGGCTGGCAGACCCTCGCCAGGTCCGTATCGAAAATAAGAGGGAGGATTGGGTGAAAGAACGGCGTCGTTGCGACTTCGATCTGCCCGTCGAACGTCGCGGGATGGTACATCAGCTTCTTGTGGATCGGGATGACATTGGACAGCACCTTGTACGTTTCGGCGACCATGCGGTTGCAGTCATCCTCGGTGAATGTCTTCTTTGCATAATATTTTCCGTCGGATCGTTTTTCTACGAGGTCCGTCACGTCAACGACAGAGCCGTCAACAAGCGTGATCCGGCGTTCCAGAAAATCGGGGTCGAAGTGCGCCAGGTAAAACCAGAGCTTGATATCTCGCAACTCCTGCTCGGTGAACTTTTCCTTCCGGACGTACCGCTGCTTCAACGCGTTGTATTCAGGAAAGCGGAGAATTTGCACTTCGCTGATTCCGAACGCATTCCAGATATTGTACAAAAGGAAATTCATGTCCCCTTCGTCGAAATCCTTCGTCGGCTTCAACGCCAGATCGATCCAAGGGTCTGTCTTCCCCTTCCAGCGGGCGAAGAATCCCGGCGCATCGACGAGGCTTTTGCGGACGTCGACGAACGGCCGGAGTCTGTCCACATAATATTTTTCGAGCTGAAATAAGAGCGAAGAGGTAAGGTTCACGTTGTAATGCACGTTTGGATATTCCTCAAGAATCGAGGCCATATCATAGTAATCTTTCGTCCCATGCGTTCGAACCCACGGCCCCTGAAGCTGATCGCTTTGGGGGTCGAGGTAGAGCGGCTGGTGCTGATGCCAAATGAGGTTGAGGAACAACGTGCTGCCGGAATTAGGATAAGAGTCGTTCATAGAAGATGCGTGGTCTGATGGAGAGCGTTGATATTCTGCGCTGCCCGGGTTATGACCGGGCTGCGCAGAAAGTGATGACAATATACAAAATGCTGCAGCGACAATTTTCATCGCGGACCGACCGATGTCATTTTAAGAGGAGCATCCGTTTTACGTCGGAGCTGTTGTTCGCCGTCAGGCGGTAATAATAGACTCCGGACGAAAGCGTTTTTCCGTCGAATTCTACTTCGTACGTCCCGCCGTTCTGACGCTCATCGACCAGCGTTGCCACCACCCTCCCCAGCACATCGTAGACCTTCAGGCTCACTTTGGTTGTGTGAGGGATCGAGTACTGAATAAGTGTGGTCGGGTTGAACGGATTGGGAAAGTTCTGGCTCAATGAAAACGCCAACGGCACCGGAGCTTTCGCCCCTTCTTGAACAGAAGTAAGCGCCGGAACTGTCAAATGGAGGACGGAGTCCGCAAGGATGTACACCGCAGAGCCGTAGGCCGGCAGGTTGATGTTCAGATTCATCGTGTCGCTGTAAAAACTGACTTCGTACGCCGTGTCATGGTAGACGTCATTCAAGTAGTACGTCTTTCCGTTTGACCATCCATGTGAGAAAGCCAACTGAGCAGCTTTGATGGTGACAGAAGAGGACACAGAAAAGTTATTGAAGTTTTCAACGGCAATTCCATTTTGGTCGGAGAACGGACGGGCATAGGCGTACATCATATTGCTTCCTGCCGCTGGCGCCAGGGGAAGAACGCGCATAGAGAGCGACCAGAAAGCCGGAAAGGCCGAACGGATCCATGCCAGCCGTTGATAATGCGGCGAGAGAAGCGATTTCCCCGCACTGTTCCAGTCGATGATGCCGCGGCGGCGTTGATCAAAGTTAGCGATTCCCAACCCGAAGCCGACCTCCTGTCCCGAGTAGATCATTGGGATGCCTGGAACGGTGAAAATGAGCGTCCCCATCGGCATCGTTTTCGCGTACGAGCCGTATGTGTAGGCTATCCGGTCCTCGTCGTGGTTCTCGAGGAAACGCATGAAGCGCGAATTTGGGCCTGGGACAAACCCCATCGTATCCCCTCCGTAATTTGTCACATTATTGTTCAATGCCGATATATTGAACGGCTGGATCACGTTGTGAAGCAGATTCCAATCATACGCAGCATCGACGCCGCCGTTACGGTCGCCAAAGATGACCTCCGTGCCGGGACCCGTTGCCGGCGCCTCACCGAGGATGAAAACATCGGGTTTCGCGTGCTTCAATGCACTGCGAACAGGTTGTCCCATCTCGTTCTCTCCGCCGTTTCCGTTGTTCGCACGCGAGTCGGGTCCCCAGTACACGTCGAACCGGTATCCATCGATTCCGATTTGCTTTACCCACCACGTGAATACTCCTATCATGTACGCGCGTGCGTCGAGGTCTCCCCAATTGTAGTTTAGGATCTCATCGGAGAAGGCGCCATAATACACAAACCCGTCTGGTGTGATAGCTTCGCTCAATTCCGGATGGTAGTTCGAATTCGTGATCAGCTGATGCTGATAGAAGGGCCAATAGAAGGAATTGGTGGTATACAGCCGCGCATTCTGTACAAACGGATGTCCCTGGCTCGTATGGTTTGGGGTCACGTCAAGGATGACCTTGATGCCCCGCAAGTGTGCCTGCTGGACGAAATTTTTGAAGTCGGCATTGGTCCCGTATTGGGTAGCAACGGTATAGAAATCGATAATATCATATCCGGGCCCCGGGCCGTTGTCGATTGGCCCGTTGTTCTTCATCACGGGCATGATCCATAAAATATTGACCCCGAGTCTCTGCAAGTAATCGAGCTGCGGCACTGCGGCGTTGATGGTCTGCTGAGAGGTGAAAGAATTGAAGAACATTTCATAGATACGCCCGTTCTTCACCCAGCCCGGGTTGGACGGGGCCGTGGGGATGGTGACAGAACCGTCGCCATTGACGATGAAATAACCTCTGGTCGTGTCCTTGTTCCCTCCCGCGTCACTCACAATGAGGCCAAAATAATATTCTCCCGGCGTTTTCGGTACCGTAATCGGGATCGTCGACTGCGTCGAACCGTCGACCCCAGAAACGACCTCAGGATTGGCGGGGTCGATGCTCCAAACGCTGGTGAGGGACGCAGTCTCTGCGGTATCCGGGTCTGTGCTGTTTGCAGATGAAAGAGTCACTGCCCCTTCCCCAGGAACGATTGAGATCACTGCGGTCGGGGAGGGATTGACATAGCGGGTAATGATATACTGCGACGACGTAATCGTCGCGCCCGTGCTGTCCTTCGTGAATGCCTTAAATGTGTTCACTCCGGGGGTCAATCCTTCCGTTTTCGTAAACTTGCCGGCGGCGATAGCGACAGCCTGCGTGTCCGTGCCATTGCGAACAATTTCGGCGGAAAGAATGCCGACATCCTCGACCGAACCGTAGAGTGATATCGAGTCCTTCACCGTCGTGTATCCGCTCTGGTTCAGAATTTGTATGGGACCGGCGACTACTGTGAACGTTGCGCTGTCTGTCACCGGCGCCCCCCCCCAGGGTTGTACGGAGAGTTTGATTTTGTGAGGGCCGTTCTCGAGCGGCGAGGCCGGCTTGAAAGAAACGAGTTTGGTAGACTGATTATAGGAGGAAGGGGACAGCTGATATGATGCCGAATCAATCCACAGTTGAATTGTCTCTGTGTCGACTTGTGCGCCCATAGAGGGAAATACATGCGCGCTGATCACCGGGTGCTGCACACCAACAATTCCCGAGGTTGAATTCGGCAAGAGGTACTCAATCGTCGGGCTGTTGACGTAGAGAATGGAGTTATTGTTATCGGCAAGGTTTTGCCTAGGATTCATTGGATCGGAAAGCCATCCGGTTGAAGTACCGTTTTCATTAATTTTGTATTCATAGGCACCAGGGACTCCCCCTCCGACCATTCCCCCGACATGCAAACGTACCGTCTTCCACCAGATACCAGTCGCCGAGTCCTTTTTCATCAAGGAAACGGCATTCGAAGCGATCACACCGCTATTATTCGGCCCCCAATTATTGAATTCGCCCGGAAGGAACACATACGTGGGATTGTTTTTTGTTGTGTAGTAGAACGTCACGTCGACACTGTCTGCGGCCTTTGCCGCTGTTGACATCAGCAGCGCGACAAACATCACCACTCTCATCGATAGAATCTTCATCACATCGCCTCTCTTTTAAATGGTCTTCTTTTTCTGAACCTATAGCTGCACACTTTCACTTCATGGTTTCCTCAAGCTTCGACTGAAGAGCCAGCGCATCGGCATAGTGCGGGCTCAACGCAAGGGCTTTCTTCGTCATCTCAAGGGCTTTCTGATAATCGGCTTTTTCCACGTACACGCCGGCCAAATCGTACCACACCTGAGAATCGCTTCGATCCAATTCGATGCTCCTGGTCAAATAGTTTTCTGCCGGCGTCAGCGCGTGCCTATGCAGATTGATGATCCCCAGCCACTTCGTCGAATAAGCGGTCGGCTCGATGTCGTTTCTCTTCAAGAGATACCGGTATGCCTCATCGTACCGTTGCCGCTGAAGCAGCGTTTGAGTTGCATCGTCGTAGTACTCAAGAACGATGGGGTACTGGCTTATCAGGACATCCATCACCCCGAGGAATGAGGCGATCTCATTCTTCGCTGCATACCACCGAGCCGCCTTCCGATGGGCAGCATCCCAGCTTGTTTTATCCTCCACTAGATCGGCCGCTATCGAATCGATCCGATCATGCGGACGAAGAACAGTGTTCTCGGGAAGCTTATCCTTTTTGCTGATATACGGCCAGTCATTTTTCAAGAGTTTGATCCTGTAGCTTGCGATAATGCTGTCCAGTTTCGTGAACGGGAAATTTGTCACGGTGGCACTGTCCTGCTGCTTGTCGTCGAGGGCTATGGGTTTCGATGAAGGAAGAAGGCCGTCTTGTTCCATTTCCTTGTAAAAAAGATTCCCCATGAATTGATAACCGTGGAGCGTCGGGTGTAGATGGTCGGTCATAAGATTATCCCCCACGATGCCGCCGGGGCTTACCGCCCCGAATGCCGAATCGACATTGACAACGCGCGCGTGAAATTCCTTCGCCAGTTTGACAATGATGTCGTTCATTTCCGACGGAGCCCTGAATCGAAGCGCATCAAGGTCCCGTGCGTATCTGAATAGTGAATCGGCTTTCTGCCATTTTTTTTCGATGCACGACTGCTGCGCTTGCTGAAAAACTTTTTCGGCGGGGGGCAGGCCTCCCGATTCGATCGACACGAACGGAGGTTGATCCTTTATATTGCAGGCAAGCGTCCCCAGAATAACGGGGACGGCGGCATGGGTTGCCATGGCGAGAATATCGCGCATGTTTCCCTCGAATTGTGCGATCCCTCTCTCATAGACCTTCGAATGCAATTCGATATACTGATCCTGCGCCATTCGGGACATCAGCGTTCCGGTGGCCGGTTGTGGATTTCCTGCAAACAATCCCTCCACCTTGCCGATCGCATTCCGGACGAGCTGAAATGTCCTGAACTGCTCGAGAAAAATAACAAGGTTGATTATGGTCCTGGAACTCCCCAGCGATTCCTGCGACCCTACGCCGAGTGCGCCGTAGTATTCATTGTGGCCTGCATAGATAATGATCAGGTCGGGCTTTTCTCCTAGAATGCCGGGTGTTAAATCTCTCAAGGTGTAACTATTGACGGCAGTCATGCTGCAGTTCACCACTTCAATCCTGGATTGCGGATAGACGAGGCTCAGCCGCTGCTGCAAATATCTCGAAAAAGAGCCGATCGGCATATACGGATATCCCGCACCGCTGCTTTCACCGAGAACGAATACCCGGAAGGAATTCGATTTCTTCGTTTCGTCAAAAATGTCGCCGTTCGAGTACGGAACACTCGGAAGGTCGGGGAAATATTTATGGGCCATGTCGGGGTTCAAAACAAACGACCCCTTTATAGGGTTGACCCATTGAGTGTAATCCAATCCATAGTTGAAAAAACGAAGTCCCGCTTCAACAAGCACAAAGAAGAGCACAGGGATAAGGAGCGTCACCGCCACGAATAGAATTCTCGGCCGTTTAGCACCAGAACCATGTGCGCCGCTTCCCGTCTCGTGAGTTTCGGACTTGTTAGCCATCGTGCGTTGAATCCTTTGTCGGTTCGTCTGGTGCGGGCAGTTTATTTCAGTATGATGACTTCGTACGGCTGCAATTCGATTGAATACATGCCATGCGTTCCCGCGATCTTCCGTCCGTCCAGAAGATTGACAAGAGTATTTTCAGAAGTTCGGCCACCCGGCAGCGCCGCTCGAACTGTTTTCTTGGTACTCCCATTGTTGGCGATGACGACGATCATCTCACGCCCCAATTCCCTCTTGTAGCCCAAAATATTTTCCTCGTCGTCAAAAAAGAAGAACTCCAAGCTCCCCCGCGAAAGGACCTCATGATGATGCCGGATGCCGATCAATTTTTTGTACCAGTTAAACAGACCGGCATCAAACACGACAGAATCGGGCTGACGCGGTCTGCCTAAAGGGTCGGCTGTCTCTACTTCATAAGTTTTTTCCGGCCAGACCATCGGTTTGCGGCAATCGGGGTCGTCCCCTCCCCACATTCCCGCTTCGTCCCCGTAATAGACCATCGGCGCACCGGGGAGCGTCATCTGAAGACCGACGATGAGCCGGAATTTTGCCCGTTCAATTTCGTTGGGCTTTCGAACCTGGTACGATTTATTTTGTCCCGGATTTCCCGAATGGTCATACCAGAGGTCGGGGTTGACAAGCTGTGACGTCATTCGGTCGACGTCATGGCTATCCAGAAGGTTTTGGAGGACGTAAAGATTGTCCGGATGATAATCTTTTCGGAGCGCAGTGATGCTGTCAGCAAAAGCTTTTGCAGTAATTTGATCTTTTCGGTCCGCAACAAATTCTCTGATGGCGCGGGCGAACCGGTAATTCATGACGCCGTCGAATGCGTCTCCCTGGAGCCATGGCGACGCGTTGAACATCTGGTCGATAGGCCAGTTCTGCCACCAGATCTCACCGGTGATGTAGGCATTAGGGTTGACCTCTTTTACCCATGAACGGAACTGCCGCCAGAACGTGAGGCCGACCTTTTCTGCCACATCAAGTCGCCAGCCGTCGATGCCGTCGGACGGGTCGCCGTCTCCATTAGGGTCCATCCAACGCCTGACAATGGCGTGGACGTGGTCGCCAAAGCCGGGAGCAAGCGCTCCGGTGCTGTCCTTCTTGATCTCGGGAAGGTCTTTTACACCGGCCCATCCCTCATACTCAAATTCGTTTTCCGGCGTGTCGGGA
Organism: Bacteroidota bacterium; assembly: GCA_035506275.1. NCBI lineage: Bacteria > Pseudomonadati > Bacteroidota > Bacteroidota bacterium. The sequence goes on along the minus strand of DATJPT010000009.1, from coordinate 170,398 downwards.
TCATCCCATCGTTTGATCCTGAACCAATCCTTAAAAAGAGATTTCTGCTGATTCTTGACGACATCCTTAAATGCCCAGAATGACGTCCCAACGTGGTTGAATACCCCGTCGAGAATTATTTTCATTCCCCGTTTGTGCACCTCCTTGACCAGTTTCAAAAATAATTTATCGGCGGAAGTCCACTTCCATGTCGAAGGGTCGGCCGGGTTTTCCGCGGCCCAGATCTTTTCGTCTCCCGCCGGGTCGGGGCCGAAATTATTGTCGACGTGGTGGTACATCCTCGTGTCGTATTTATGCGACGACGGGGATTCAAAAATCGGGGTGAGATAAATTGCCGTGATCCCCAGGTCATGGAGATAATCGAGCTTGTCGATGATTCCCTGAATGTCTCCCCCGTACCGCCGGACTCCTGCATTCCAGTAAAAATCTCTCCCCGTCGCCTTTTCCCAGGGCTGAAGCTTATACCAATCTGACGTCCATGGTGAAATTTGCCATCCATCAGGAATTTTATACGGCCATGCCCCGTCAATATCGTGAGGGGTCGGGTCGTTGCCGGTATCGCCGTTCGCGAACCTTTCGGTAAAGATCTGATACCAGACGGCATCTTTTGCCCAAGCAGGGACGCGCGGAATGTTTGTTATCGTTTGTGCCATACCGGAGCCAAAGAGGAGCAAAAAAACGCAGGCGGAGAGGATAACTTTTCGTGTCATATCTTGGTCTTTCGTCATGCCGCATGGATGCAGTTATCGGACAACTCTACAAGACCCGTCAGGAGCTCTATTTTGCGAAGCGACTGTGGAGAAAAAAAATCAATCGAATGAAAAACCATGAACAGCACGATGGCCCATCGTAAAACAATGAACAGTTCTTTCAAACATTCGAGCCGACAGGTAAACAAAACCCAATCCCGATATTCTCGGGATTGGGTTCTGAATGATCCATGCCAAGGACTCGCATCGATACCATGAGGTTCATCCTCGACATTTTCTTGCGGTATTACTTCAACAGCATCATCTTCTTCGACTGGACAAAATTGCCCGAATGAATCGTGTAGAAGTACACGCCGCTGGCAAGCCGTGAAGCATCAAACGTCGCCGAGTACGATCCGGCCTTCAATTCAGTATTCACGAGCGTTGCAACTTCCTGTCCCAGAATGTTGTACACTTTCAACGTGACCGCGCCGGCTTTCTGGATCGCAAAGTCGATTTTCGTGGAAGGGTTGAAAGGATTCGGATAGTTCTGCGACAACGTGTAACTTACCGGGTTCTGGCTGACAGCTTTCACTCCGGTAAGGGAAGTGTACGGATCGCTTTCCTGATCGGTCTTCAGATCATTGTTCGTCCACGTGTCCTTCGGCATTACCCACGGGTTCTTCGGGAAGTGGTTTGCAACATCCTGTCCAGCGTAGCGGACACGATAGTTGAATGCATCGAACCCTGAGGGTTCGGTCACCCACGTGCCATCCGAACCTTTTTGCCATTCATAGGTGTATTCGAACGCGTTCCATGAAGGATCTTTTACGTTCATGGTCGCCGAATACAGATTGCCTGTGGTCTTGGCCAGTTTCATGATCCTCATGTGGCCGTCGCTCGGACGGTACCAGCCCTGCGAACGCGCGAACGCCGGCTCGCCGGACAGCCAATACAATGTGTCATGCGCCGGGTCAAACGGGATCGCCTGCTTCGTTCCGTCCATCGCCGGGGTCATATCGACGGTAAACGTTACTTTCAGATTCGTCCCGGAGGGGATGAACCAGTCGGGATGAATGCCATCATACCAGTCCGACGTGTCCTGATTTGCCTGGCCGTGGAAGAGTGTCTCTCTGTTTCCGCCGCCCCAATGGACCGGGCGCTCGTACGGGTCATTCCAGATCGTGTCGATGCCTGTCGGTGCATGCTGTTTGGCGTAATACTTGTAGGGATTGTCACCATACGGCTGGCTTGTGAATACCTGGGTGATGAAGAATGAACTGTCGTCACTCGCGTCCTGGCTCATCCAGGCAGTCGGAGCGTTCGTGGTCCAACCGTTGAATCCGGCACTGATGAGAACGCTGTCTTTGGTAGGATCGAACATTCCCACTTTGATCAGGACACTCATATCGCAGGTAAAATTGATCTGTCCGCTTCCGATCTGAATATTCGGATTCTGATCGTTCCAGAAGGATGAGTAGACCGTAGAATCCTGTTCCGGAACAAAGTAGAACCGATTCCCATCGGTGCCCACGTTCGTCGGGGACTCCCAGCTGAGTGTTCCCCCCTGCCAATAGATGAACTTGAAGTGGATGGTTCGGCCAGAATCCAAACTGTCGGCGAGGGCTGTGAAAACGGAGTCACCTGCATCCTTCGTCAACTTAATGAAACCGGAACCGGTAGTGCCCCAGCCCGTGAAATCGCCGGTCACTCCGACGCTGTCCACACCGCCAGTTTTGAAGGGAAGAGACATGTCTTCCTTAAACCAGACGTGATAGGGTTTGCCAGTGATATTGTTGAAATGAGCCAACGGCAGCGTAGTATCATTCGATCCGATAACCGCTCCGCGATTGCTGATTGACTCCCAGTTCACTGTCCCTTTGTCGTTGTAACCGAATTTGTACGCGACTGCACCCGACGGAATTGAATCAGTTGTGGTGTAAATCGCCGTATCCGCTCCGGTCCCTTGCACCAGAAGAGTGTGTGCCGCCGTCCAATTGTTGACGTTATCACCGGCGATCCATACGGAATCTGTTGCAGGAGAGAAATAACCATTCTTCTGGTAAATCGACATATCGACCGAGAAGGTTACCTTCACCGACCCGGCGTATGCAACCATACCGAACGAAAAAAATGCCAATAGTAATAGGCCTTTTTTCATATGTGGTACTCCTTTATTGATTGTTATAGATTTCCCTCTGCAAAACTGCGCAGGGGGAGTTATTTAGTGTTAGAAGTTTAACTGAACGCCGAAACTATTCACGTTTCCCAGGTACGTATACTGCTGATATGCGTAATCGATCGCGATGTCGAGATACCCCGGCTTTTGATACTTGAGACCGATGCCGAGAGTCAACCCTTCCTGTGAATTCTTCAGGAAAAGCGATTTGTATCCCCCGCGGAGAAAGACCATGTTGTTGAAGAGTGCAAGCTCTCCGCCGACATTGACCGACTCATTGTTGTCGTTGGGGACGACACCGTCCACGGCAAGAGTAAACCGCTGTCCATCGAGGAATAAGAAATCGCGCGCCAGCCCGATCTGCAGCCGCAGCGGGAGGTCGAACTGGTCCGTCGCAATGTTCGCATCGACGGTATTGTTGCTTCCTGCCCGTGTGGGATCCACATCATAACGGATGAGGAGGTCGTTCCCGGACATCTGCATCTTGGTTCCGAAATTGGTAATGCTGCTGGCAAATTTGACGTCGTAAAACGGCGTCATGAACAGTGTGCCAATATCGAAAGCAACGCCCGTTGCATTCGAATGATAAATATTTTCAGTGACAAGCTTCGCGGTAGCCCCGACCGCAAAATCCTGGGTGATGCTTCTTGCATACGTCAAACCAAATTCGTAACTGGCCGGGGTGAAGGTTTCGCCCGTTCCGTCCGGTTGGTCCTCTGTCGTGACTCCCATCGAGCCGTAATCCACCGCAGTAACGTTAAGTGCAAAATCACCTGTTTCACCCGACGGGAGGACAAGCCCGAAATAATCAACGCCGATGCCGGCAAAGAGATTGGTGTAGGTGAACAATGCCTGGAATTGATCCATACCGGTGATGCCTGCAGGGTTCCAATAGATCGACGACGCATCGTTACCGACCGCTGTGTATGCGCCCCCCATCGCAATTGCCCGCGGACCGATGCCGATACTTAGGAATTTTGCTGCCGTCGTCCCGGTCTTTGTGATCGTTTGCGCAATAGCAACGGCAGACGAAAGGGAAAGAGCAAGCCCCATCACCCAAATAGATTTTTTAAGCACGTTAGGCTCCCAAAATAGATTTCATATGTTAGATTCTCAGATGAGACCAGGTCTCTATTTTATGACGGCAAACTTGCCCATCGTCTTGCCGATGCCGGGGGCATCGACATGATAAACGTATACGCCGTACGAAATGGACAAGTTGTCTTCCGAAAGCATGTTCCAATCTTCGGTGCCGTCATCAATCGGATTGCTGTGAATGATGGTCTTGACTAGTTCTCCGTCCGCCGTAAAGATTCTGATCGTGCATTGAGCCGGAAGATGCGTGAAATGCAACGACCGAGCGCCTCTCCCAGTCGAGTACGGGTTTTTCACCTCCCAGCGCGCAGAGCCGAGGTAAGGATTCGGAACCACTTTGATGTTGTCAAGCTGTACTTTTCCAAGGGATGCGTCGATATGTTCGGGCGCCGAAGTGAAGCTGAACACGTCGTCGGACAAAAACGGTTTCTTCAACTTAATGTACGCCGTATCGCCGGGCATTGGAATCGTTTGGACAGAATCGGGAGCAGCCGAAAGATAAAACCACCATGTGACTACCAGTGAATCTTTTGAGTTCGGCTCAAGAAACACGATCCTGTCCTTCGCCGAACCGAGTGCGGAAAGTTTCCCCGCCCCTCCTGTCTGGTCGAAATCAAGAAATCCAAACGTCACGTATGTATTCGTCGTGGTGTTTAGTACTCTGAAGTTGACAGGTTCAGCAGGGTACACTTTGCTTTTATATGTGAAATCCACGGAAGTGTCCACGCCAACATTGCCGAAGAAAATTCTATAGTCGTCGGGGCGCAACTCGCCGCTGATTCCTCCAGGCGCAACATACTTTTCGAACACAAAATTCGGAACTTTGGGGTCGGTCCACCGTGAAGACGTTGAATCCAGTTCAACGCTTGTCGCATTATTGAACGTCAATCTGAAGCCGTCCAGGACCGGTTGCTCATAGATGGAACCGAAATTCGGATTTTGGTATTCAAGGATCCTGCCGTCGGTAGAATCCACCAACGTATAGTTCTTCGTTTTTAAGGTGTCGGGCTTGCCCGGAGTCACTACAAGCGTATCCTGAAAAGTGAGGTAGTACGTTTGGCTGTTCTTGACGGCCTTCGGGTCTACAATCTCGTACGAAACGGTGCTCGTCGTCGCCCCTTTAAGCAGCTTGATTGTCCCGAGTGATGAATTGACGTATCCAGCCGAACTCGCTTCGGGTGTTACGCGGGCGACATTGGGACCGAGTGTCACGCTGCCGTCCGCTGCTAAATTGACTCTGATCGGACTTTCCGCGGGAAGAATGCCGCCGGCAGCATAACCTTTGCTGTACGAAACTACGGCATAGTAGTACGTAAATCCATCTTTCGCCGTGCTATCCACGAAGGAGTGCTGAAGTCCGGAATCGCTTCCGAGATAGTAGTGGATGCCGTCGATACCCACGGAATCGTAACCCATGATGCCATCGACAAGATCGAAGACGGCAAGCGGACTCATGAATTGCGGCGTTCCTTGCCCGTTGGTGATATTCAATGCATCCTGAAACGCCGGATCGGAAGCTCGATAGATGCGATAGCCTTCAAAATGATGGCCGTCCCCACCGATATTTGCGGTGAATGCATCATATGAACTCTCGGCTTTGTTATCCCAATAGAGGGTGACTCTGTTATCTCCCGGCACGGCCGTAACAATCGGGGCGGGAGGGGCAATTGCAAACCGGTAATTATTCTGGTATGTCTGCTGAGCCCGTGAACGTTTCAAAAGGATCTGACTTTTTCTGATCGCCCAGCCGGGATCATTCACCGGACCGTTGACAAGGATGACAGCCATCGAAAAAGGTTCAACGTCTCCAGCCGGCATCGGGAAGAGGCTGGAGGAGACAAAGAGGTCGACGTCGCTGGCAACGACGGTAGCCGGGTCAAAATATTTCCCCGGGATCATGAAGTCGAACCACATAGTTGCATCGCTGTTGATGTTCAATCCGCCCGCGACAATCCGATCCGCTCCCGTAATGCCAATCTGGTCCGTTTCTTTCACATCTGTGAGGTCGATATGCGGCTCGCCCGGTTCGCCCGTGCCGACTCCGGAGGTCGGTTTACCGTCACCTTCTCCAAAATCATGCGTCCCGGGAACTCCATCCAGTCCGACGTCATCGGTGAGCGGATTCCAATCCCCGTCGTTGTCGACACGATCCGTGCGCGACTCATCGATCATTTCGTCGATGTTTTCATCGACACCTCCATCACGCAAGCCGTCTTTATTCAGGTACGGTTTGCCCAGCGAGGACTGATCGAGGCTGTACAGGATCACATGCGTTCCTGGAACTTTGTAGCGATGCCATTGATCGTGCGATGCAGAGTCGATCATTCCCTGGGTCACCAGCGGCAGGTTATTGTAGCTGATGCTCGGGCTGTTGCCGTTGTTATCGATATTGTCTTTATACTTTTTTCCAAGATCAGCCTGGGTCACACCGATCAGCCAGATTTGCTTTTGCTGGATCGAATCCGACTCGGGGTTTGGGGGCCATCGGTTCCAGTGGTGAACATTTCCTGAACTGTCGACATTCATATCGGTTGCGGCCGCGTCGATCATCGCCTGCGTGATCACCGGGCTTCCCGCTTCGCCGTTGTTATTATCGTCAATGCCGTTCGCGTATGTTGTGCCGACCTGGGTTCCAAAAGCGATATCAGTCTGGTTTTCGTCGATCAACCCGTTCCCATTGTCATCAATGCCGTTGTCCGGTATTTCCCCCACCAGCATATCAGAAGTGATTTTGGGACCGTTTGCCTCACCGTCTCCATCGTTATCGATCCGGTCGGCCGAATTGCCGGGTGTCTCCAAAAAAGTCATCGCCACAGCTCCAACAGGATCGTTGCCGAACGTTGGTGCCCGGTTGTCGGCATCGCGCGACCAGAGGAATCGGTTCAAAATGTCGAAGTCGGCGATGTCGTCCTGTGAATCGCCGTTGCCCCCGACGAAATCAGCAAACCAAATTGTCACACCCATTTTCGGAATATTCTGAGTGCCATCATTCCGCAACGTGTAAAGGAGAAACACGTCGTCCTGAATAAGGATCTGCGACCAAGCCAGACTCCGCTGGTCGACGATGATTCCCAGCCCTTTCCTTGTGAGGTCCGTTGTATCGGGATAATAATCGGTGTAACGATCATAACGGTCGTCCGACGCTTTCGCAAAAAGCTCTTGGTCTGCGTTAAAAATGTTCTTCCCGAAGTACCCATTCCATTCCCCCTTCCAACCCGGGTCGATCTTGTCGTTCGCTTTATCAGGCCACGATGTCGGCCAGGTCGATGGATCGAGGCTGTTCGCCAGGCTGTTCGATGTCGGGTTGGAATACCCGGGAATCGGTTCGAGATTCCATGTTGCGCCCGACGGCGAAGTTCTGTAATCCGGAACATCGATAATATGCTGTAAATTTCCCTTGCTGTCCGTTACCTCGGCACCCAGCATTAATCCCGTCAATGCAAGGTACACCTCTCCGGTATTCTTCGGCCATTCATACGGCGTTTCCACGTTAATCGGATATTGCCCCCCCTCACGGCCGGTGAATGCGAAATTAAATATTGATGCCCGGACTCTGTTTCCTTCCAACTGAGTATGAGTGCGGACGCGCGGGTCCCCGCGTTCTTTGCTGGGAACGTGTCCGGCGACGGGATTCCCATATTGCGCAAAGAGAATTCCATTGAGTAAGAGCAACGCAACAAACAGGTGAAGGAAAATATTCAAAGTTCGATTCATTACAGTCATCCTCCGAAGCAGGAACTTAAAATGAAAGCTCAATACCAGTCTGGACTGATCTTGGTGCTGCGTAATTTGTAGGATATCGAATATACTCTGCCACCGTGTTGGGGCGGGCCGGGTCCGGTGGGATGTCCGCAACGGTTGTAGTAAAATCAGGCTCGCCTGTATCGCCAAAGACATTCACAACATTATGTTCATCAAAGAGATTAAACACTTTCAGATAGGCAGTGAATTGGGTACCGAATATCGAAAACGACTTGTTCGCATACAGGTCAATGTCGAACTGAGGGGGGAGATTCCTTGTGTTAGGCAGGAAGCCCGAGCTAAGTCCGCGGTCCGATGTCTCTTGAGTCACTGAAGGAGTGTACGGCAAACCGGTTCCATACTTTGCCAACAAACTCACATTCCATCCGTTGTCACCGACCATAAAGTTGAAGTTGAGGTTATGCCGTTGATCCCAGTTCAGCGGAGATAGAAAGATGACAGGGGCTTCATTATTCAGGGATGCATTGAATGCATCGTCCGGGTTGGAATTGCTTCCTTCGGCAACTTGATACGTATAATTCAGTTCGGCTGAATAATGGTTCGAAAATTTCTTTGAGAAATTGATCGTTATGCCTCGAACGTTGGAATAATCCCTGTTAGTGTACACTGAATACAACACACCGTTGCTGGTCGCCGTTGGAACGCCAGCAGTAATCCAGTCCCGTATATCTCTGTAAAATCCGGTCGCATCGATGACAAATTCATCCATGAACTGCTGCCTGAACCCGATTTCATACATGATAGTGCGCTGCGGCTGGAGATCGGGATTTCCGAACACTGTCGTTACTTCGCCGCCGGTTTCGGGCACTTTGTATTCTCCAAGGTTGAATAAATATTGGAATGTGGGTATCTGGAGGAAATGCCCGTAGGAGAAGTGGACGACACCGTTGACACTGATCGGGTAGGAGACGCCAAACCGCGGGCTTAGCTGTGACTTCGGCGTTGCATCCTTGTAAAAATACGGCTCGCGCTGTGCCAGCGTCAAAGAATCCAGCCCCTGACGGAGCGGGACGTTGATGTTCGGGTCTTGTGGATCGACGAGAACCTGGCCCTTCGAGTTGAAGTAATCGAAACGGAGGCCGATATTGATGATAACGTCTTTATACTCGATTTTATCCTGGATGTAACTGGCAAATTCTATCGGTTTCGCGTCATAGACATTCCTGTTAATCGATGTCGGGTCGGGAATCGAGGCGGCAAAAGGGACCACGGGTACTCCGCCTACTTCGAGAGGCTGGAGAGTATAGTCGTCAAACTGCAGATGATGCATCTTCCCATCGAATCCGAATTGAAGCAAATGGTTCTCGCTTACCTGACTTGAAAAATCCAGTTTCGCGGTGTACGACTGCGTCTCGCGGAAAAAACGTTCAAGGTTCGTTCCTTTGTCATGGAACGCATACGAGACGGTGTTCAGTGAATCCGGCGATAAGTATCTCGGGTCTGTCGGCGAGGGAAAAAGGTACTGCTTGAAGGTCTTGTAGAAATAATTGGTTCTGAAAGTATAAAAAGTCCCTGAAGAGAGAATATGGTTAAGGGTCAGCGTTCCGTCATAGTCCTCAGCATACTTGAATGGGTTTCCATCGGGCTCCCATTTGAATGAGTGGTCATAGTCCTGATAGTTGTCTTTTGAATAAAGAATCTCCGTATTGATTTTGAAATCTTTAATGAACTGGTATGCCACGTTCGCCTGGCCAAGCCATCGTTTGCTCCAATTCATCGGAACCGCATGCCCGTCTTCCGGCTGGCCATAAATGTTGTACTTATCGAGTCCGTAGAGATAGCCGTCGTCATACACGTACCTAAGATTGCCAAAGAAAGTGACCATGTCGTCCGTCATCGGCAACGGACCGCTCAAACTTCCCTGATAATTATAGTTCGTTACAGGATTATAATGGGCAATATCGGTAAAGTATGACGTAAAATTACTGAGGTAATCGCTTCCGTACACATTCAGGGATCCGTGATAATCTTTTCCCCCTTCCTTCGTGACGGTATTGACAATCCCCGACATCGCATTTCCATACTCCGCGTTGAACGTTCCGCTGATTACCTGTAGCTCCTGGATGCTGCTGTTATCGAGGTCGACCCCCTTGCTGTTATCATAAGGATCGGTAATGGATACACCATTCACCCAATATGCGATTTCGCTAGTACGGCCGCCGCGGATATGAAAATCTCCGTTCGCGTCCTTCGTAATGCCGGCCTGAAGGCTCAAGACGTCGTTGAACTCGGTCACAGGCAGCGTACTAATTTGATCCGCCGAAACCAACGCCTGGGACGATGTCACGTCTTTTTTGACGGCATCGATCTTCCCCTCAACCACGACCGCCTGCAGCTCGACGGTGGATTCATTCATCGTGAAATCCATCTTCGATGTCAGGTCGACCGAGATAGAGACATTTTCTGCAACAACGGGCTGGTACCCGACGTATTGTGCGCGTACCGAGTAATTGCCCGGGGGAATGTTAAGAATGACGTAATTGCCGTCAAGGTCCGCGACCGAACCGAGGGACGTTCCGACGACGGAGATATTACAAAAAGGGAGTGCTTCTTTTGTATTGGCGTCGATGACCTTCCCGGTGAGTTTTCCGGTGGTGCCGCCATACGCTGCGGAGGAGATAAGAAGGACAACGAGAAAAAGACGTGGTAAAAGTATTCTCATAAATTTCTCCAGAAATTTTCGCTCATATCGTTACCCGGCCACGCTCATCGTATAATTTTTGACGAGCGTTTCGTTGACTCTGATAGTTGTCAGTTTGGAAAGATTTTCCAAGCGATCTTTCATATACGGAAAACCTTTTTCATTTTGAATGGCTTTAACGATCTGTGGACGGACTGACGCAACATCGATCGGCTTTCCGCCTTCCTTCTCAAGAACACGAAAGAGCCCGTAATACTTGTCGAACTTCAACGGTCCCAGGAGTTCTCCGAGCGGGGCGGCCCAGAGTGTATCTTTCAGGCCCCCGAACTTCGATATGGGAGCGAGCCCCATCTCGCCGTTATGCTTTGCACTCCACGACCTCAAAGAATATTTCGAAGCCAGTGATCCAAAATCCGCCCCCAGTTGAATATCGGCTCTGAGCGCGAACGCCAGCGAGTCGTTGCCGACAACGATCTCCTGGACGTTCATCTCTTGTTCATTGGTATAGTAGCCAATATTCTTTGTGTAATATTTCGTAATCTCTGAATCCGCGACCGGGACAAGCGCGAGCACTTCATTTCTCTTATAATTCAGGTAAATATTGTTCGCCAGCTTTTCAAATGTCTCATTCACATACGAGGTCGTATCGTATCCTTTCTGCTTCGCGATATCGAGCAATACATCCTGCATTAATAGACCGATGACTGCTGCTTTCAGCTGATGAACCTCAGAAATAAGACTACGGTTGTAAGCCGGTACCTGCAGGATCTTATTTTCGATCTCCTGCGCCGAGTACGATCTGTTCTTGTACTTCACGCAAAATCGTCCGGCCCGGGACCGAGGCTTTGTTGACTCGATGCTGTGGCCCTGAATTTCCTGCAAGTCATCGCAAACGGCCTTCGTTGCCGTTTCGTCAAACTTCACGGCGGTCGTATCGAACACCTTCGCCATGTAATCCTTTTCGTAAGGAACTTTCTTGTCAATCTTGAGCGCCCGCTCTATCTTCCGCTTCATATTGAGGAAATCGGTTTCTGTCGTAAACGGATCCTCGATTCTGTCATCGACCTTGATGATGCTGTAGCCTTGCGCAGTTTTTACGGGTCGAGATATCTCTCCAACTTTCAGCGAATATGCGGCGTTCTCAAAATTCGGGTCCGTCTGCCCCCAGGAGATAAACCCGAGCGAGCCTCCGTTGTTTTTCAGCGCGGTGTCCGTGAACACCTGCTGGGCCAGCTCCTTAAAACTCACTCCCATTTTCGCCAGCCGATAGAGATTTTCAGCTTCGCCTTCGGTCTGCGCAAACAGGTGGCGGACCGAAACTTTTACTTTGGATCGCCGGTACGCTTCGTGCACTTCCTCGTCGCTCACTCTGATCTTCGCATAAATTTCCTGATCCTTCAGAAACGCCAGCACAGATTCTTTCCGGGCCCACGCAATTTCTTTCTTGTATTCGGGATCGTTGTAGATCTTCGAATTGTCGTCGTACTGTTTCAAGAGAATTTCGTTGATCATATTGTTCAGCACGGCGAAACGGGCCCGCATATTGTCCTGAACGCCCGAGAAGACGAGATAGTCCTCGTACCGGTCCGTAAACTCTTTGTAGGGTATTTGCGTGGCGCCGATTGTTGCAACAACATTGGGGTCGTGAAGTGTGGTATCGGGGAATGCGGAAGCTGACACGCAGAGGACGGCCGAGAGGAGCGCCGGCTGAGAACATCGGCTTATCCATCGCTGGAAAAGTCCGGCCATGGTCGAGTTCATTGACGCCGTTTTACTTATTACCCAACGTGTAGCAAGGTGCATCATTCAATCTCAGTCCTTTGCGTGCACAAAATCCTCAACGGGGGCGTAAAGTTTATTCATGCCGCAGGTTGCCCGGACAACCAGCTTCGGTAAAAAATTTATCTGAGAGGGAGGAGCCGACGTATGCTCCATCCGGTAAATAAGCTTGTCGACCGCAAGCTCTCCCATTTCGTACATCGGCTGGCGCATCGTCGTCAGACCGAACTGCTCGGCGAGCTCAATGTCGTCGAAGCTCACCACCGCGACGTCGCTCGGCACCTTGACGCCGTGCTGTCGAAGCGCGCTCATGGCTCCGATCGCCTGGATATCGCTCGAGATAAAGATCGCCGACGGCAGACGCGATCCGTTGCTCAACATCTCCTTCATAGATTGATATCCCGCCTCTCGGCTGAATCCGTCTTGCTTCGTCAGCTTGCTCACGACGATGTTCTCGGGACGAAGTTCCAGGCCGGCCGAGGTGATGGCATCCTTGAATCCGGCAATGCGCTCTCGCGCAGGAACGCTGTTGATGTTCGCGCTGATCATGCCGATGTTCTTATGCCCGAGTGAGACCAGGTGGTTCGTTGCCACCATCGCTCCCTGAAAATTTTCGACGGCGAGAGAATCGAATTGCTCATGGAACGTATCGACCAGCACGACCGGCTTGGAATGATCTTTGAATTTGTCGACGAACGACACCGGGAGTTTCATGGAGAAGAACAAAATGCCGTCCACCCTGCCGCGTTGGATGCTCTTGCGCAGATACTCCTCTATTTGCTCAGGATGGTTGATTCCGTACAGGATCAAGTCGTAGCCGAGGCTCGATATTTTATCCTGCAGCCCTTGGAGCACTTCTATGAAAAAATAGTTCGTGAAGAACGGGATGATGGCTGCGAGGGTGTTGGTTCGCTTCCGAGCCAGTGCTTGAGCGTACGCGTGCGGATGATAGTTCAGCCTTTTCGCAACCGAGAGGATCTTATCGCGCGTTTTCGGAGTAACGTTCGGATGGTTGTTGAACACACGAGAGACCGTTCCGATCCCTACTTCAGCTTCTCTCGCTATGTCATAGATTGTAACAGCCAATGAGCACCAGTAGTTTCACGCGGAAATTTGGAAGGGCTTCCAAAAAAGGTAGGCCTTTTTGCCTTTATTGTCAAGAAAAAAATTCAATTTCTTTTGAATGGGGGGCAGAAACCAAATCCTCTTCCAGGAATTTGGAAGAGGATTTGACAATTGAAGCGGTTAAAAAGAAAGGTAAGACAGCATTTTCCCTCTTAAAATAAGGTATAAATAAACGGGGCTAAAGCACTCCCTTTCGTGATCACAATCAGCAGCCCAAAAAAGAGCAAAGCGAAAACGATCGGCATCAGCCACCATTTCTTGTTCTCTTTGAGGAACTGGATGTATTCCGCGATGATCCTGACTTTGGCCACATTTTCCTCCTAAAACATTTTCTCGTAGTGCATTTTTTTTCCGCCTATGCGCGGAACCCAATACGATTCTTTTGCCCCTGGAAAAGAAACATCGATGAACTTCTTCCCAAACAACCGGGCTAATAATCCGACCGGAGTAATCACAAGATAAAATAAAAGAATGAGAATTGCTCGCGATACGATCCAGCCGAGACCGAACGCGATACCCATCCATGCTCCGTACACTCTGGTGAGGTACTGAGGCTTCATCGCGCCGCACACGAGAAGCAAAAACGCAATGATCAAAAGTAAAGAGACGACGGCTCCATTCCAATGTTTATACACGCCGTCTCCCCCGATGATGAGAAGCAGAGAGCCGACAAGATAGGCAAACTTCCGCACCTCTTTCGGCGTTCTCTTCAAGTGTTTCAATTCGCTTCGAACGTCACTAATCCAGCTCATACATCTCCTTCCATTGGATGTCGTCATGAAAGGCCGGCTGACCCGACTTCAGCAGAATGAATGACCCGAGAACAAGGACGTCAAGACCGGTCCGCATGAAGCATTTGTACGCATCGAGCGGCGTTGCCACGATCGGTTCCCCCCTGACGTTGAACGACGTATTCACTATGACCGGGCATCCGGTTCTTTTGTAGAATGCGGCAATAAGATCGTAGTATAATGGATTGTCCAATGTGTTGACCGTCTGTATTCGCGCTGAGTAGTCGACGTGCGTTACAGCCGGAATTTCCGAACGCAGGACATTAAGCTTCTCGATCCCCCAGAGTTGCTTCTCGGCATCGGTCATGACCCGCTGCTTTTCTTTCTTCACGTCGGCGACGAGAAGCATGTAGGGGCTTTCACGGTCGAGCTCGAACCACTCGCCCGCTTTTTCCTCCAGGACCGAGGGAGCAAACGGCCTGAACCCTTCCCTGAATTTTATTTTGATGTTCATCTTCTTCTGCATTGATGGCGAACGCGCATCTCCGATAATGGACCGATTCCCCAGCGCCCGCGGACCGAATTCCATTCTACCCTGGAACCAGCCGACGATCTTCTCTTGGACCAAATATTCGGAGACTTTATCGCACAACGACCGCCGGTCATTGATTCTTTCATGGGGCAGATTATGTTCTTTCAGAAAGCTGGCGATCTCCTGGTCATCGTACGACGGGCCGAGGTACGATCCATGCTGCAGATCTCTTCGACCTTTCTTCTGTACCGGCTGGCGAAGATGATGATGGTAAGCAACGTATGCCGCCCCGACCGAGCCGCCGGCGTCTCCCGCAGCCGGCTGGATCCAAAGATCTTCAAAGACACCCGACCGCAGAATTTTTCCGTTGGCCACGCAATTCAACGCGACGCCTCCTGCAAGGCATAGATATTTCTCCCCGGTCACCTTTTTTGCATGTTTCGCCATCCGCAACATGACCTCCTCGGTCACATCCTGAATCGATCGTGCCAGATCCAGCTCGCGCTGAGTCAGCAACGATTCAGGAGCTCTCGGTTTCCCGCCGAACAGCGACTCAAACTTCCGGTTTGTCATTCTCAATCCGGAGCAGTAATCAAAGAATTCCATGTTCATGACGAACGAGCCGTCCTCTTTGAGGTCGATCAGATGGTCGTAGATCTGTTTGACATATTTTGGCTCGCCGTACGGCGCAAGCCCCATCACTTTGTATTCGCCCGAATTGACTTTGAAGCCGGTAAAATAGGTGAAGGCTGAATACAAGAGCCCCAGTGAGTGAGGAAAATGCAGTTCCGACAGAATTTCGACTGTACTATCGTGGCCAATGCCTATCGATGACGTTGCCGCCTCGCCAACTCCGTCGATGGTAAGGATCGCCGCATCGGTAAAGGGGGAAGGAAAAAATGCGGACGCCGCGTGGGATTCATGGTGTTCGGGAAATAATACCTTTCCCTCAAAACGGATCTCTTTTTCGATCAGGTCGGGAATCCAGAGCTTCTCCTGCAACCACAACGGCATGGCCATCATGAACGATCGGATTCCCTTCGGCGAAAAGGTGAGATACGTTTCCAGGATGCGGTTAAACTTCAGCAGCGGTTTGTCGTAGAAGGCAACACACTCGAGTTTGTCTGCCGTTATCCCGGCTTCTTTCAGGCAGTACGCAACTGCATGCCGGGGAAAATTGTGGTCATGTTTTTTCCGGGTGAAACGCTCTTCCTGCGCAGCGGCAACGATCTCCCCGTCTGCCAGAATGCAAGCGGCGGAATCATGATAATATGCGGAGATGCCCAGGATGTACATGTTCTCGTTCGAAAAGCGTTTGTGTCGACGGGAAATTCTTGAACGGTCCGTTACTTTGTATAAAAATCTATCATTCGATTGATCGCCCGGGCGCACACCGGGTCGAAATCGGTGAGGCTCAGCGAAAACATCCGGCAATCAAGTGACGGCCGGTATAAGCCCGTGGAACTGTATCCGGCACCTTCAAACGCACCGACAACGCCGGTCAACTGCTTGTCGTTAAGGATCGAATGTTCAGCATCCAAAATCGCCTGGCGTTTCTCGGCATAGCCGGGAGTATTCCGCCGCAACGTTCCCCGTTCCGCTTCCAAGCTGTCGTAGAGGGTTTTGTTCCACGGAGTGGGAAGCGCAATTCCGGACGTCAGTAGGTCTCGCCATTTCATCCCATCGCGCGAAATGTTCGCAGCGATATTCGGCTCCCACGGCTCTATTCCCTTCTGATAAAAATCATTGTACGCAACCGACGACGAATAGTATTCGTCCCCCAACCCGGCAAACGAATGTCCGAACTCGTGGACAAAAACATAATCGGCCTGCCACGCCGTGGCGGGGGTCTCGCCGTTGGCGAAGCAAACGGCATACAATTGGAATATTCCTCCGCCGCCGTAGCGGTGCGTGTTGACCAGGATGAAGAGAAAATCATAAGGAGCAGCGGAAGCATACTCCCTCACATTTTTGTTCGCGTCGGTCAGAACATACCGGGCAGATCCAAAAGAGTCGTACGTTGTCCCGAGCGGATGGTCCGTCCAGATATTTTCGTCCGGCTGGTCGATTCCCGATTCGTGCGATTCGACCTCGACTGCACGCACGTTGAAATCATTCTTTCGATGCTTGAATGGCTCGGTGGAAAATAAAATTTGCGTGAAATGACGGGCATCGCTGACAAATTTCGTCATCTCTCCTTTTGTGTAGCCGTCACCGAGAATGGCGATATCAACCTTGGAATGGACATCGCCGTTTGAAACGATATCGACCACTTCGGTCCGAGAATGAACGACTCCGCGGCGAACGTCGGTGCCGCCCGGGTCGATGACGGTCGAGTACATCTCGCTGAATACCATCTGTTTCGTCCGCCGCGATACCGTCAACTGGAACTTATGAAGCGGGCAGGGGAACCTGACCGACTCATGAAAGGTTCTGAAGGTTCCGGCCGCAGCTTCGTCGGTCGTCTGCCATTCGTCGAACAGCGAGCTGTAGCCCCGTGAATAGATCGTCCGGTTGCTTTTGACATCGACGATGCGAAAAAAATATTCGCCGAGATTGAGCGTGTCGATCAGGTTGGTCAGGCTTCCCGGCCATATTCCCTCCAGACACATTTTATCGGCGGAGATCCGCTCTTCCCCCTTCGTTCCGGTATGGTAATAATCGAAGCGAAACGTGGAATCGCAAAAATACTCTTCAAACCGTTCCGCACCTTCCGCATTCATACAGAGAACGGCGAGAAGAACAAAGGAGCATGTCATTCGCGGGATGTTCATCGTTTTACCTTAATGATTGACGACTGGAGTATCTTATGGTTTGCATCATCCTGAACAAAGGCTACCAGAAATAATTGCTTCGGGTCTAATTCTGATTTTCTTTCTTTAAATACCGCTCCCGGTTTCCCTTCGTTCTTTTCGTAATTCACGAGATATTTTTCAAGCTGGTCCTCGACGGATGAGACCGTGAAGGCATCTTTGACGGCTGCCCTTCCGTTCTTGCCGAACGATATTCCTCCGGCGCCGCGGATCATCCTTCTGACGACAAACCGGTGTTCCGAAATCCCGTTCCCTCCCTGATACCGTATTCCATCCTCTGCGAGCACGACGCGGAGTTTATAGGTCTTCCGGACCGCGCTGACGTTCGCCGAAACCGCAAAGGAAATCCTGCTCCTCCTGATCTTCGCAGACATCTTGATCGACGCTTTTGCCGGGAGATTCAGCGTATGATCGATGGCGTCCGCATAACCGGCAAACTTTGCCCGCGCGGCAAAGCCCAAACCGCCGGTGTTGGTCACATCGGTCCCGTCGATGATTGACGTCGGAGTGCTGTTCACGTCATAATATCCCGACCGCAACTCCGTATCGCCGTTCGTCAACGGATCGGGGCGGGGAATGTGCAAATGATATTCCAGCACAACTAATTCAGATCGGTCATAGCGTTCCAACAGCTTGTTGTAAGCGATATCCGCAGCCTGACATGGCCGGCATTCGGCTCCCGTGAATAACTCTGCCAGCACGGTTTTATGGTTCGGCTGGTCCTCTACCGAATCGGGCCGCTCATATTTTTCCGGGAAGAAATCTACCCACCGCCTCTGTGCTGCGCTTATCATTGAATCGAGCTGCGCATGAGGATACAATTCCTTTTGGAGAGCGAGCAGCGGCTTCACCAAAGCCGGCGGCCTGCTCATCGTGAGTCCGCAGAGGTAGGTATCCAGCGCTTCGTTCTTCTTTCCCATTTTTTCCTGGACGGAGCCGAGCGCAAGAAATAATTCTGTTGCGGTCGGAAGGGCAGTTTTCTCCCCTTCTATAAGATACCGTTCTGCTTCTGCATTGTCTCCCGCGTACGCAAGAACAACGCCAAGCGAACCTGCGGCTTCACACCGGTCTTGAAACGATTTTCCGGCGGCCTCATGGTATGCTTCTCTGGCAAAACGAAGGGCGAGTCCCGGAAAGACCCTGTTCCTTGAAAAACTTTCCGCAATGAAGCTCTTTGCCCGGGAGGTATCCTTGACCGCGCGAAGATATTCATTTCCCGCACGCTCGAAAAGGCTGTCACGGACATGTGCCGCCGACGCAGAATCCTTCAACCGCGAGCGAAAGAGCGAGTCAAGGCCGGGATAGTCCGCCTGCGGCTGGGGAGAAATAAAGCTCGCGTGGACATACTGTTCAAGCCCCTCGACCCCGCGGTGAGTTTCCAGCTGTATCAGACCGAGCTGCGAGAAATAATTGCCATACCGGGGATCGAAAAGAGCGGTCGGCGGAAGCATCCCGATCGCTTCCCGCTGTACCGATTCAGCATCCGAATATCTCTTAAGAATGATCAGCGCAGCAGCTTTTGTGTATAACAACAGAGGAGCCGGGCCTCTGTGTTTTTCGCGATACAGGGTGATCGCCGAATCGACGAACCGCAGAGCGGTGTCCGCATATTGTTTCCGGAAGGCAAGTTCGAGCGCAATTTCTTGGAGCGCCCCTTGAAGGTTCACGGAATCTTTTGCGGCCAGGTATCGATGAGCGGCAATAAATGCGGCGCTGTCTCGATGCAGGGACATAAGCACGCTGAATTGGGCTCGATAGGCGTCCCCCGCAAGCCTGCTTTGAGGATAATTGGCAATCAGCCTGTCCAGTGCCGTGAGCTTTGCCGTGTCCGAAGTTGCGCTCATGGCAGATTTGAACAACTGGTCATCGGACAATTGACCAAAGACACTTATCGGAATCAAAAACCACCACACTATCAGTTGCACCGATTTCATAGCGATATTCTTCTCTTCGTTAATTGCGTTTGTCTTTTTTCTTAATAGCTCTGTACATGAAGCTGCCGGAAACACCACACACGGCAGCGCCGCTTGCGATCGCCCATCGGACGCCGATCATATTGGCCAGCACGCCGATCCCCAGACTCCCAAAGGGAAAGAGCCCCTGGAACACCAGCGCATACAACCCCATGACCCTCCCGCGCAAATGGTCGGGCGTGCGCGTTTGCAGTGTGGCGTTCGCCGTAGCAAAAAAAGCGATCAGACCGATCCCCACGCCGACCAGGCATGCCATCGACAGAAGAGGTAATGACGATACTGAAAAAATCAGAATCGCGCAAACAAAAATTGCCAGGCCTGAAAAGATGAAATTACGGGGACGCACCTTGTGACCGACCGAGGCGACCGTGAGAGCGCTGACGAGGGCTCCAATGCCGTTCGCCGTAAGCAGATTGCCGAGCCCTATTGCCCCGATATTGAGAATCTTGTCCGCAAAAATGGGCAGCATGACGGAGTACGACCACCCGAAGATCGTCACAATGGAAACAAGGATCATAATGACTTTCAGCGTCTCCTGAGAACGGACATAGGCGATTCCTTCGGTGATCGACTTGATCAGCGGCGTTTCAGTTCTTGCCGAGATCTTTTCCGGAACGTCCATCAGCAGCAGACCGATGATCACCGCGATGAATGAAACCCCGTTGAGAAAGAAGCACCACCCGACGCCGAGTATGCCGATGATGATGCCGCCTATCGCAGGGCCGAACATCCGGGCGCTGTTAAATACCGCCGAATTCAACGCAATGGCGTTCGGGAGGTCATCCTTCCCCACCATCTCCACGACGAACGACTGCCTCCCGGGCATATCAAAGGCATTCACCAGGCCGAGGGTGAAGGCAAGTATACCGACCATCACGGGCGTAATCAACTCCGTCCAGACCAAGCTGGCAAGGATGAACGCCTGGACCATCGAAGCGGTCTGCGTCGCAACGATCAGTTTCTTTTTGGAGATCCGATCGGCAAGCGAGCCGCCGAACGCCGAGAACAGAAGCACAGGCACCGACGTCAGAAAACCGATCGTCCCGAGCCACACCGACGAATGAGTCAACTGATACACCAGCCATGCCTGGCCAATATTCTGCATCCAGGTACCCATCAGTGAGATGAGCTGCCCGAAGAAAAAAAGGCGGTAGTTCCTGTGCCGAAGCGAACGAACCATCGGAAGCCTGATCATCCACCGCACAAAGGATTTCGCTCGCTCCATAAGACCTATTGCACGCGGATCTTAAGCAATTCGACCTTTGTTTTTGTGGCCCGCACTACCTGAATGAGCATCGTACCGATGCGCACCTCTTCCTTCTCTGACGGGATCCTTCCGAGGGAATGCATCATAAATCCGGCGATGGTGTCATACGGTCCGTCCGGTATTTCCGCGCCGATCACTTGTTTCAATTTGTGGATTTCCGCTCTTCCGTTCACGAGAAACGTCCCGTCCGGAGATCGCTTGATGTACTGGTCTTCTTCCTGCTGCCCGTCGGCGATCTCTCCCAAAAATTCTTCGAGAATATCCTCGGACGTTACGACGCCTGCGGTCCCTCCAAATTCATCGACCACGACCGCGAGGGAGATCTTCTTAAGCCGGAAATCGCGGAAAAGGTCGGAGCAGTTCTTCGTTTCGGGAACGAAAACCGTTTCCCGCAGGATGTGCGAGAGCGTCCGCGGCCTCGAGAAAAAATCCCGGGCGAATACCACGCCGATGATATTGTCGACCGTCTGATCATACACCAGCAGTTTTGAATATCCCCGGTCGACCAGCACCTGCCATGCCTGCTTGACCGGAGTCTTCACATCGACCGCGACGACGTTTGCACGCGCCTTCATGACATCTTTGGCCAGAACATCGCTTAACGTGATCACTTTGATAATTTTCTTCCCAACCTCTTTGCCGACTTCGCCCACTTCCGTACTCTCCTTGAGGAGAACCTCGACATCTTTTTTATGGAGGAATCTGCCTACGCTGGAGTTTTCAAACCCGAGTCCGGAAATAATGCCCTTCGAAGCCTGCTGTGTCACCCACACAAAAGGAAGAAGCAGGATGCGGCACGCCTGAAGGAACGATGATGCATATGGGACAACGGTATCTGCTATAATGCGGAAAAGGGATTTCGGAAGCAATTCGCCGAAGAGCAGAATGATAAAAGAGATAATAATGGTAATGAGCGTATCCGAGCCGTGCAGATGCTCCTGAAGAAGGATGGCCGCAATGGAAGAGAAGGCGATGTTCGCCACATTGTTACCCACCAGCACCGTGGTAAGATATTCTTCCGGGCTGCTGACAAAGGACAATGCCTGCGCTGCTCCGAATTTCTTCCGGCGCGCGCGGACTTCCATTTTTGCCTTGTTCGCCACAATGAAGACAATTTCGGATGACGAAAAAAGGCCGCTAAAAATAATGAGGATGAACAAAAGTAAAAGTTGGAGCATCATACCGCTGTCCTGGAATAGGTATTTTTTCCCCGCGCTGCGAGCTCCTGAAGGGCGGACGGAATCCGTTTCATGATATCGCTCGCAAGCATTCCCATTTCACCGATATCGTTGCGCGCAAGATCGCCCGCGTATCCGTGTACGAAGACCCCGTTGATCGCGGCCCGTTCGGGAGGGTTGTGCTGTCCGCATAGCGCCGCAATGATGCCGGCGAGGACGTCGCCGGAGCCTGCCGTGGCCATTCCCGGATTTCCGGTCGAATTGACAAACACAGAGCCCGACGGAACTGCCACGATCGTCGGCGCCCCCTTCAACACAAGAATAACATTATTCTTCCGGGCAAAGGATCTCGCGATCTGAATCTTCTCTCTCTCGATTTCCGCCGCGGGGAGCGTGACCAGCCGGGAAAATTCTCCCATGTGAGGGGTGAGAATAACGGATCGGCATTTTCTCTTTCGAAGCAGGGAAATATCTTGGGCCAATGCATTCAATCCGTCGGCATCGACGATCAGCGTCTGTTCAGCCGTTGAGACAATTGTATGAACAAGTTCAACGCTTTCGGCGTTCGTGGATAATCCAGGGCCTATGAGAATTACATCGGCCCATTTCATTTTGGGGCCCATAACTTCAAGGGCTGAAAATGCGACAGAGCCTTCGGCTGTGGACGGCAGCTCAAAGGGCATCACCTCCAATGTTCGCCGGGCGACTGCCGGAAAAACCGCCGACGGGATTCCCAGAACGACCGCACCGGCGCCGGATTTCATTGCCGATTGAGAACAGAGGAGCGCGGCGCCGCTCAATCCTTTTGAGCCCGCAACCACAAAGATTTTTCCGACGCTCTGCTTATGAGCTGTCTCTGACCGAACGGGGAGACCGTTTTGAACATCCTTCTTCTCGACAAAAAAGGTGTAAAACTTGCGGTTGTCAAGAAGCTTCTTCGGCATCTGAATGTCGGCAACGACAACCGGGCCGGTCATCCCTTTTCCTTTTCCGGTATAAAATCCGAGTTTGGGCAAGGCCATCGAGACCGTCAGGTCAGCTTGCACTGCCGCTGAGGAGCATTCTCCGGTTAGAGCATCAAGCCCGGAAGGAATATCCACTGCAATGACCTTTGAATTCCGCTGACGATTGATCCATTCGATGGTTGCCTTGAACGCACCGCGCACCTCGCCATGAAACGAAGTTCCAAAAATTGCATCGATGATGAAGTCAAATTTCTTCCGCGAAACTCCTTTGCCGCGCGTCGATGGCAAGAAAATGAGATTTCTGCCGCCGATGCTTTGCAATTTATCAAAATTTATTTTTGTATCCCCTTGCATATCGCCCCTTTTGCCGAGAAAAAGCACTGCAACTGTCGCTCCGCGCTGAACGGCATACCGGCCGGCGACGAAACCGTCTCCGCCGTTCTTCCCTTTTCCAGCGACGACAAGAATCTTCCGGCCACCAACGGGGCCGAATGCTTTTTCCATCTCGTCAATGACAGAGCGGCCCGCATTTTCCATCAGCGAGAGGGACGGCATCCCGAACCGGCGAGATGCCAGTTCGTCCATGGCTTTCATTTGTTGAGGACTTACGACGGGGAGCACGAACCCTCCAAAAATGAAAACCGTCCATTCAATGAAAGCAAGAAATGGACGGCAGCGATCTTCCACCCAATATCAAAAAAGCAATTGCGTAACATTCAGGATGAGTGATGGGAGAATTCCAAACAGGATAATTCCAGCGGCGGAGAGCATCACGGAAAAGGCGGCAAGCCGCGGTGTGCCGGCCTCCGGGGCTTCCGCAGAATCTCGGAAATACATATAGACGACGACACGCAGATAATAGTATGCCGATAGAAGGCTCGTCAGGACGCCGAGAATTGCAAGCCATGTCATTCCCGATTGCACGGCGCTCGTGAAAAGGTAATATTTCCCGACAAAGCCCGCGAACGGCGGAATGCCGGTCAGGGAGAACATGAACATCGAAAGGAGCGCCGCGATCGCCGGCCTGCGGGTGCCGAGCCCAGCGTACTCTTCATACGAAACATTTTTTCCGGATTCTTTCTCAAGGATCGAGATGACGCCGAACGCGCCAAGGTTGGTCAACGTGTAGGAAACAAGATAAAAGAGTATCCCTTGCTCTCCGAGCGGCTGGCCGGATGCAACCCCGATGAGCATATATCCCGCATGGGCGATGCTGGAGTACGCCAGCATCCTCTTGAGGTTGGTCTGGGACAGACCGAAAAGATTGCCGACGACCATCGAACTTGCGGCGAGTACCGCAAGAATCAATTTGAAATGTTCGTCGTGCTGTGCGATCGGAATCGAAAACACAAGCACGGAAGCGGCGAACGCGGCGGACTTCCCTCCCGTCGACATCAATGCCGCGACGGTCGTGGGCGAGCCTTCATACACATCGGGAGCCCACATATGAAACGGAACCGCGGCGACCTTGAACGCAAGACCGATCAGCAACAAACCGAATCCGACGTTGTATAACGTGCGTGCCGATTCGCCGACGTGTACCGAAGCGATACGAAGAAGATTCGTCGTTCCGGTCGTGCCGTAGATGAGCGCAATTCCGTAGAGCAAAAAACCGGTCGCGAACGCCCCGAGAAGAAAATACTTCAACGCAGCCTCGTTGGAGCTAAGCTTCGTTCTCATGAACCCTGCCAGCACGTAAAAACAGACGGACATCAATTCGACGCCGAGAAAGAGCGTGATCAAATCTGCGGAGGATCCCATCAGCATCATTCCTGCCACCGCAAGGAGCACGAGAACGTAGAATTCGCCGAAATGAATATTCTCTTTCTTCAGATAAGAATCGGAAAGAAGGAAGGTCAGAAGACCTGCAGCGAGGAAGATCACGTCGAAGAAACTGGCATAACCGCCGACAAGCACCATGTCGTTGAACGCCGTCGTGCTCAAGGAGAAGGTCACAACACTGAACCCGATGCTGACCAGAATTCCAACGATGCCGACGACAAGAATTGCGGTTTCGCTGTTCCGCTTTACGGACTTGACGATGAGAGCGACGAGCGCTGTGATCGAGACCGAAAGGATCGGAGATATTCCGTACAAATCTGACGCTGAAAAAACCATAGACTCGTCCTCTGGAAAGAACTATGAACGAAAGAAAACGAACCACACGAGAATGAACGTCGGAAGCAGCACCGGAACCGCATACCGGCCGACGTACCCGAAGAACGACGGCATGACGGCTCCGGCTTCCTCAGCAATCGCCTTGACCATAAAATTGGGACCGTTCCCGATGTACGTTCCGGCCCCGAAGAACACTGCGCTCAGCGAGATCGCTTTCAGATAAACATCCCGGTTTCCCATCAAATACGAAACCTGGACGACCGACTGCGGAACACTTCCGGCGGCAACGAGTTCTCCATGATATTTCGCAAGCACCGAGAACGTATTCCTGATTTCGACGGCAGTGAGGGCTGATAGTTCCGACCCGTGGGAAAGCACCAGCCGGTTCACCTGTGAGAGGATGTTCTGGCCGACGAACAATCCGACGGATGCGCTGAGAGAGTTCAAATACGTCGGAGCGTTGTCAAGCATGCTTGAGAGAAGGCCGGTGCCCCAGAAAAATTGGCCGGGCGTCGAAATGCCGGACGAGGCCGCGTGCATCTCAATCCAATCAAGGACAGGAACCAACGTAGCAAAGATCCCGACGAACAGAATTGCAACTTCTTTCAACGGGGCAAAGGTGAAAGCGTTGGCTTTGTGAATTTCATTCTTCGTCGAGAAATATGAACCGACGGCCGCCAGGATCATGACGAACTCACGAAAAAACAACGGATGTCCGATGAAGAGCGCCAAAACAATAATTGCCAAAAAAAAGACGTTGTGCAGTCCGTTCACCTTCGCTTCTTCATGTACCTCGGACATCGGAATACGGGATGGGCTTGTTTCGAATTTTCGAAAGCTGAGGTAGTCGACGGCAAAAAAAACCGCAAGCACTATCCCGATCGCCAAAAGCCACATATACCATGCCGACGAGAGTACCCAAAAGAACGGTATCCCTTTCAGATAACCGAGGAATATCGGCGGGTCCCCGATCGGAGTCAACGCTCCTCCCATATTGCTGACCACAAAGATAAAGAAGACGATATGAAACGGACGAAGACGATATTTGTTGGCATGGAGATACGGCCGTATCAAAATGATCGATGCGCCCGTCGTGCCAAGGATGTTCGCCGCAACGGCTCCCGTTGCAAGAAGGATGAGATTTCCAAACGGTCCGGCGTTCCCCGAAATACGAAGGAGAATTCCTCCGGAGACGATGAAGAGAGAGCCGATGAGAACAACAAAACTGACGTATTCTTTTCCCGATTCGAGGATGCGTTCTTCATTCCCCGTTGCAAGAAGATACCATGCGACGGCAACAACGCCGAGGCCAACTGCAACGGCTGGATAATTGTTCTTCCACCATGCTCCGTGGACGAACGGAACGACGGCGATCGCGGCAAGGAGGACTGCAAACGGCAGGATCATCGTCGAGGGAACTTGAGGGACGGCTGAAGCTTCTCCGGCGAAGGCGATCGAAGAGATGCCGGAAAGCAATAGAGATATTTTGAGCGCCGCTCGGATGATGGACATGTTACCGGATGCTCTGGGCAGTTTTAGCGAGCGAGGAATGAATTTCGCCGCTTCGGGCTTGTTCAAGCACTCTCACAATTTGTCTCGTGGACGCGGCGGACGATTTCAAAAACGTCGACGGGTAGACCCCGATCCACACGATGAAAACGATGATAGGAACCAAGACGGCAATTTCCCTTCCCGACAGATCATGGAGAGACTGGTTCGCAGGGTTCGTGAGTTTTCCAAACATGACCCGCTGAAACATCCATAGCATGTACACGGCGGCGAATATCACTCCCGACGCGGCGATGATCGTATAGACATGCGACCCTAACAATGTCGACTTAAACGATCCGAGCAGGATAAGGAACTCGCCGACAAAGCCGTTCAAGCCCGGAAGGCCGATCGACGAGAGCATGACGATCATGAACAACGTAGCAAAGACGGGAAGCCGGGCGGACAAGCCTCCGAACTGTGAGATGTCGCGCGTATGCCGACGGTCGTACAGCATGCCGACGATCAAAAAGAGAGCGCCGGTCGATAGGCCGTGGTTGATCATCTGGATCATCGCTCCTTGGATCCCTTCCTCGGTCATCGAAAAAATTCCGAGGACGACAAAACCAAGATGGCTCACCGAAGAGTAGGCAACGAGCTTCTTAATGTCCGTCTGCACCATTGCGACAAGGGCGCCGTATACAATACCGATGACAGCCAGCGTGGAAAGAAGCGGAGTGAATTCAATCGATCCCTGGGGAAACAGCGGCAGGCAAAACCGGAGCAATCCGTACGTCCCCATTTTTAAGAGCACAGCGGCGAGGATGACGCTTCCTGCGGTCGGAGCCTGGACGTGCGCGTCGGGAAGCCATGTATGGAACGGGAACAGCGGAATTTTGATCGCAAACGAGAGCGTAAAAGCGAGGAACATCCACGTTTGAATATTGCGCGGAATGCCCGGAGCGATCTGATAGAGCATCGCAAGGTTCGTCGTGAAATGTCCGCCCGGGACCGTCGATGCATAGTAGCCGAGCGACAAGATCGCAATGAGCATCAAAAGGCTCCCCGACATCGTGTAGAGGAAGAATTTCACCGCCGCATAGATCTTATCCTGCCCCCCCCAAATCCCGATGATGAAATACATCGGAATCAGCATCGCTTCCCAGAACACATAGAACAGGAAGAGATCGGATGCGAGAAACACCCCGAGCATCCCGAATTCCAAGAGGAGGATGAAAAACACGTATTCTTTTAACCGGACCGTGATCGAATTCCATGAAGAGAGCAAAGCAATCGGAGTAAGGAATGTCGTCAGAATAACAAGGAGGAGCGAAAGGCCGTCGATGCCGACGGCATAGCTGATATCCAGCCGCTGTATCCATGCAACACGATTCACAAATTGGAGCTGTGTGTTTGACGGATCGAACGAGAAATAGACAACGAGCGAAAGAAGAAACGTCAGGACCGACGAAGCGATCCCGACAATTTTGACGGCGGTCGTTTTACCCCTGTTAACAAACGGAAGGATCGCCATTCCGATAAAAGGGGAAAATAATGTATATGAGAGAATATTGTTCATCGTGAACGTTGAAAAATCAGATTATCGAATGATAAGCCATCCGAGGATGAATAAAATGCCTGCGACGAACACTACGGCGTACCCCTGAACCACTCCGCTTTGCACTCTTCTAAAAAATTGGCTCGCGTATTCTGCGGCTTTTGCTCCAAAATTTATCAATCCGTCGATGAAGCCGACGTCAACGCGTTTCCACAATAATTTTTCTGAACCCTTTACGAGCGGGTTGACAACCGCCCCGTCGTAAATTTCGTCGATGAAGTATTTGTTCAGGAGAAGGTTATAGATTCGCGAAAATCTCGAGGCGGCTTTCTCTGCAACATCTTTTTTCTCGAGATAAATTCTCCGGGCCAAATAAATCCCCGCCGCGGCGATCGCCACGGAAACTGCCATTAGCACATATTCCGCGGCGGAAGCTTCGTGATACGGAAGAAACATCTTCGCGTTCGCCCGCTCGAAGATCGGTTCAAGGAAACGTTCAAACCAATTGCCGCCCCCAAGGCTCTCCGGAATTCCGACAAATCCTCCGACAACAGAGAGCAGGGCGAGGATCATCAGGGGAACTGTCATCGTCCTCGGCGCCTCGTGAGGATGAATCTGGTGCTCGTCGAACCTTGCAGATCCCTCAAACGTCAGCGAGACGAGGCGGAACATGTAAAACGCCGTCAATCCGGCGCCTGCGGCACCGATCGCCCACAGGATCGGCGAACCGTCAGAGAATGCTTTCCACAAAATCTCATCCTTGCTGAAAAACCCTGCCAGGGGCGGAATGCCTGAGATCGCAATCGCTCCGATCAAGAACGTTTTATACGTTGTCGGCAGATGCTGCTTGAGTCCCCCCATCTTCTGGATGTCCTGCTCTTCGTGCATCGCGTGAATGACAGCGCCGGAACCGAGAAAGAGGAGCGCCTTGAAAAATGCATGCGTCATCACATGAAAAATTCCGGAGGCAAACGCGCCGACGCCCAGACCGAGAAACATGTAGCCGAGCTGGCTGATGGTCGAGTATGCCAGAACTTTCTTAATGTCATTTTGCACTAAACCGATCGTCGCAGCGTAGAAAGCTGTCAGCACTCCGATGATAGCGACCACCTCCATCGTGACCGGCGAGAGGGCAAACAAAATAGAACTGCGCGCGACCATGTACACCCCCGCAGTCACCATCGTCGCGGCGTGGATAAGAGCGCTCACCGGCGTGGGACCGGCCATGGCGTCGGGGAGCCAGACATACAGCGGGATCTGTGCTGATTTTCCGGTCGCGCCGACAAAAAGAAGGAGCGTGATCCACATGACCGTCGAATCCCCCCGGGCAAGAACGGACGCAGCGGAAAACACACTCTCGAAATTCAGCGAGCCGAACGTTGTAAAGATGAGGAACATCCCGAGAAGAAATCCGAAATCGCCGATACGGTTGACGATGAAGGCCTTCTTGGCGGCGTCACCAGTGGTTCCCTTTTCGAAATTCTTATCGTACCAGAATCCGATCAGCAGATAGGAGCACAAGCCGACGCCTTCCCATCCAACAAACATCAGCAAAAAATTGTCGGCAAGAACGAGCGTGAGCATTGCGAAGATGAAAAGATTCAAGTAAGCAAAAAATCTCCAGAATCCTCTGTCGCCGTGCATGTAACCGATCGAATAGATATGGATGAGGCTGCCGACGCCGGTCACGATCAGCGTCATGAGGATGGAAAGCTGGTCGACCTGCAGGGACGCGTTCACGGAAAACGAGCCGGCGCTGATCCACTCAAACTGCTTCACGACGTGCTGCCGGTCCCCTGCCGGGAGCGAAAGCATCTCGGCAAAGATAGAAACTGCGACGATGAACGGTATGATCACCGCGCCCGAGCCGATGCTTCCGATGAGTTTTTCGGACCTTATCTTCGAGCCAAAAAGACCGATGAAGAGAAAGCCGAGGAACGGAAAAAGGATGATAAGGCCGACGTACTGAACCATGGCTACCATTTAAGGATATTGATCTCGTCGATATTGACCGTTTGCTTATTGCGGAAAAGGGCGATGATGATCGCCAGCCCGACCGCCGCTTCCGCCGCCGCTACCGTCATCACAAAAAAGACTAGCATCTGACCCGTGGGGTCGCCGAGGAAGGACGAAAAAGCGATGAGCGAGAGGTTGACGGAATTGAGCATCAATTCGATCGACATAAAGACGATAATTGCATCGCGCCTGATCAGCACGCCCAGCACGCCGACGCAAAACATAAATGCGGAGAGAAGAAGGTAATACTCGATCGGGATCATTCTGTAAGTTTCTTTTTTGCGAGGATCACGGCGCCTACGATCGCCGCCAACAATAACAGCGAAGTAATTTCAAACGGAAAAAGAAATTTTGTGAACAACACTTTACCGATGTACTCGACCGTTCCGATCTCGACGGCATTCGGAGATTGCTGCAGTGCAGACGGGCCGGTGCGGTAGAGAAAGGCCGCAAGAAACTCCAGCACCAAGGCAACACTGAAACCGATGCCGAAATAGGTCCTCACGCCCAGGTGTTCGCGCAGTCGTTTGTCGTCGCCAAGATTGAGGAGCATGATCACGAAAAGAAAAAGGACCATGATCGCGCCGGCGTAGACAAGCACCTGGACCATGGCAATGAACTGCGCGTTGAGCGTCAGATACAAGCCGCCGAGACAAAAGAAATTGAGGATAAGGTAGAGGGCGCTATTGACCGGGTTCCGCTGGAGGATGACCATCACCGCCGAAACTGCTGCGACGACGGCCAGCGCAAAGAAAACTACTTGCTCAAATGTCATATCATCAATAATGCGAAAGGTTCTGATGAATAAGCGGAGTAAATATACGAACTGTCAGGAAGAGAATCAATAAAATGGTAGGAAATGAGCCGGTCTCGCCGTGAAGAAAAATGACACATCAGAAGCGGAATCACCACGCCGTCATCCGCCGATCTGGCTCATGGTCCGCTCGGGTTTGACAAACCCCGGTTGATTGATGAGATGCCCCTCTTCTTTCTTCAGCACTGCGGCGATGATGCCCTCTGAGATCGTGTCATCGCTTGCGCCGCTGCGGAGCAGACGTTTCAGGTCCGTTTCCTTGAGCGAAAAAAGGCAGGTGCGGAGCTTTCCGTCGGAGGTGATCCTAATACGATTGCAATGCGAACAGAAGGGCTCGCTGACGGAACTGATAAAACCCAGTTCTCCGACTCCGTCTTCAAACCGGAACCGGTCTGCCGGCTGCGAGCCGTGGTATTCGACCGGCACAAGCTTCGGAAAGCTCCTTTCGATCCTTTGAATTATTTCTCTCGTCGGCACCACCTTCGAATAATTCCACGCATCGCCTGCGCCGATCGGCATGTACTCGATAAACCGGATGATGAATGGCTTCGTCCTCGCCAACTCCGCAAACTTCTCAACCTCGCCGTCGTTCACCCCCCGCATCACCACCACGTTGACCTTAATCGGGGAAAAATCCAGCCGCTGAAGAAGGTCCAATCCCTCCCACACGGTCGTGAAATAATCGCGGCGGGTGACCTCCGAAAAAGTCGCTGCGTCAAGCGAATCCATGCTCACTGTCATTCTCTTCAATCCCGCAGAGTGAAGGTCCTCCGCCTGGTCTTTTAGAAAAAATCCGTTGGTGGTGAGAGCAATATCATGGATGCCGTCGATGCGGGAGATCAGCCGAACGAGAACGTGGAGGTCTCTGCGCATCAACGGCTCGCCCCCCGTAAGCCGGATCTTGTTGACGCCAAGGCGCGACATAATTTGCACCGTGCGCGCGATCTCCTCGAACGACAACAGCTCATCTTTTTTCATCCATGTCATTCCCTCTTCCGGCATGCAGTAGTGGCAGCGGAAATTGCATCGGTCGGTAACTGAAATGCGCAAATTGTTGACGACGCGACCGAAGGAATCTATTAATTGTGCAGTGGACGGCATGGAGGTTATGAAAAATTGATCTCTTCTTGTTGTCGGTCGATTGAAGGCCTGACAAATTTATCGGAGCTGAGCGGCGCATAGGACGCCTTCAGGCCATACTTTTTGCAGCTCGCGCGAAACAGCTGCGCTATCGATCCGGCGATCTCCCCCGTCCCTTTCATGCGCGTTGTGAACCCGGAATCATTCAACTTCCCATCCCTTACATCAGTAATCCTGTTCAGAACCCGATCTGCTTTGGAAGGGAATTCCCGACGCAGCCAATCGACAAAAAGTTCTTTGACCGAATACGGAAGCCGAAGCAAGGTATATCCGGCCCGCGTGGCCCCCCGCTCAGATGCTTCCCGAAGGATCGAAGGAAGCTCTTCATCGTTCAGCCCCGGAATGACGGGGGCTGCATTCACGCTGACCGGAATGCCTGCACCTGCGAGCCGCTCGATAGCGGAGAGCCTCTGCTCGGGAGTCGAGGTCCGCGGCTCCATGCTGCGGGCCAGATCGCGGTCAAGCGTCGTCACCGAGAGGCAAACAGAAACCTGATTGAGCGTTGCCAGCTGAGACAGAAGGTCGATGTCGCGGACGACGAGGGCGTTTTTCGTGATCATCGCAACCGGATTGCGGTAGCGGAGAAAGACCTCGAGACATTGGCGGGTAATTTTGAGTTTGCGTTCGATCGGCTGGTAGCAATCCACATTTCCGGACACCATCACGACGTCGGGGCGCCAGCCGTTTCTGCGAAATTCGGCTTCGAGAAGCGAAGCCGCGTCCACCTTTACCATGATCTTCGTTTCGAAATCTACTCCGGAAGAAAATCCGAGAAAGTCATGGGTGGGCCGCGCATAACAATAGATGCATCCGTGTTCGCAACCCCGGTAAGGGTTCAGCCCGAACGTAAATCCGAGGTCGGGGCTTTCATTTTTGGTAAGGATGCTTTTCGATGTATCGCGAAAATATTGGGTCGGAATCCGCCTCTCTTGCTCGGTGCCGCTCCATTCATCGTCAAACGGTTCGCGCGTGAGCGTTTCAAACCTGATGCGGGGATTTTCCTCTGTCCCTCTGCCCTTCATCGTCCACCCTTCAAACCTTTTTCACTTCGGAATTTTCTACCCACACTTCTCCATCCACAAAAACCTCTTTTTTCCAGATGGGGACTCTTTTCTTGATCTCATCGATCGCATACCGGCACGCTTCGAAGGCATCACTGCGGTGGGCCGCGGAGACCGCAATTCCGACGCTGGCTTCCATGACCGGCACCACTCCGGTCCGGTGAACGATCGCGACCCTTTGAACCGACCATCGCCTCCTGATCTCTCGTTCAATTTCTGCCATCATCTTGACCGCCATCGAGGGATAAGCCTCATACTCCAATCGTACGACCTTCTTTCCCTTGGAGTGATTCCGCGTTGTCCCGAGGAAGAGGTCGATGCCGCCGGCCTCGGGGACCGCGACCGACGATAACAATTCGGCCGCATCAATTTCTTTTTCGCTGATCCGGATCATTCATCGTCCGCCGCTGACAGGGGGAATAATTGCGACCTCGTCGCCGTCGTGCAATTGAAAATCAATATCGACATACGCTTCATTGACTGCAATGCGAATGTATGATTGAAAGGGCTCCAGTTCAGGATATTGCTTGATGAGGAATGAAAACACATCCGAGGCAACAGATGCGTCAGGGAGTTTGACAACTGTTTCAGACAGTTTTGCGACGTCTTTGACGGACGCAAAGAGCTTTACCGTAACAGCAATAGTGGATAATGGCACTCTGGAATATAAAGAAATGGCGGGCGGTTTTCAAATCGCGCCGGACGGGGGGAGCGCAGAGAACGATGCCGGAAATCCGTGAGGAGATCAGCCGATCGTTTTACGTTCGTACATTCTCTTATTAAAAAACGGAGCGAGCGCATTAAGCGTGGCCAGTTCGAACGAGTCCTCACGGGTGATGAGATCGTTGGTGAGAATTCCCCATGTCCCTTGATTGCTGCGGACATTTTTTTGTTCGGCAAAGATATCGATGACCTTCCCCAGGTCAGCTCCATCCCGCACGACGGCGTCCGAAAGGGCCTGCGGGATTTCTATGCTCCCCGAACTTCCGAACGAACACTGCGTTCCGTCATACACGCACGCCCAGCTTTGCAGGAACGCGCGGTGCTGCGAGACGTAGATCCCGCCTTCAACTCCGACCGAAAACAACGCTTCGCCGCTTTTCGGGCCGGACTTCACGAAAGCAGATTCGGCGCGTTGGTGTGCGCCGGTCATCAATTCATCAACCGAAAGAGGGGTTGCTTGAACTCCGCTCTCGACCTGCATTGGTTCAAAAACGATCTGCGCGAACGGAGGAATGTGAGAGAGTTTTTGGAATGCCCGCTTTACGCCGTTAACCTTTGGCGAGCGCGTGCTTGCGATGGCAACTCTCATTGCTTTGACGTCTTTCTTGCTCGGCGGGACAATTTCTTGAGGTCGGGGGGAATTGGAAAAAGTTCATCGAGCGACGTTACTTTCTTCTTCCCTTTGCCGTTCGTAAGAATGATCTCCAGCCGCGGGGCGAACTCAGCCAGCACCTGACGGCAGGCGCCGCAAGGGGTGATAAATCCCGGATCGTCGGACGTGATCGCGATCGCCCGAAAGTGCTTTTTTCCCGCAGCAACCGCACTGAAGACGGCGCCGCGTTCTGCGCAGATCGTCAGGCCGTATGATGAGTTTTCGACGTTGCATCCGGCGAAAACTTTCCCGTCTTTTGCCAGCAACGCAGCGCCGACACGAAAGTTCGAATAAACAGCGTAGGCTTTCTCCTTTGCCTCTTTTGCAGCAACGACTAGTCTATTTTTTTCCGACTCAGAGACTGGCACGAATTCTCCCGGGAAATGACGATTGCGTTCATCCGTCCGCACCACAATTGCTGGATGAATGAGGTTGTACCTGCAAACATCTGAAAAAGAAGAAACAGAAGCAAGATGGAAGGTCAATTCTTTTTGCGGGAACATTCATCACAGGGGCACGCTGACCGCAGATATTCCCACGGATAGATGCCGGTATCATGTCCGTCCCCCCAGACGATCTGGATCGCATAGCTGCCGACCGGTGAGATCGACCTCAGCGAATACCGGCCGGGAAGTTCCGGTTGAGGCGAAGGCTGGAAGGTATGCAAAAGCACCGTTTCTCCTTTGCAGCCTGCGCAAGGGCATTCATCGCGAAGCAGCCGGAGCGTGAAGGGACTGACGTGTCCGTCATCCCACGTCATAGTAAGAATGTCCGGCGATGTCTGCTTGATCGAAGTGATTCGCATTCAGAGCACTATAGCATGGTCGCAAATACTTGCCGCAAATAATTCGCCCACTTCTCATAGGCCGGCAACGTGAGGTGCAGCCCGTCCCCGGTGAACTCTTCCGCCAGTTCTCCCTTAGCATCGATGAACATCGGATAAATGTCCAGAAATTTAACTCCATACTTCATCGCAAGCTTGTGGATTTCCACGTTGAGAAGCTGGATGCGTTCCAGGGGCAGGCTCTCGATCCCGCGGGTCGGTAAAATCGACATGAGAAAAAGCTTGACATTGGGAATGTTCTTCGTGATCCTGAGGACCATCCGTTCGTAATTCACGAGCAATGTATTGTTTGAAAACCCCGAGCCGATGTCGTTGATCCCGATAAGAAGGAAGACCGCCGAAGGAGCCGCGTCGATGACATCGCGGTTAAGGCGTTCCAACACGTGATCGGTTCTATTCCCTCCTACTCCCCTGTTGACAACGGAAAACTCTTTCAGAAGAGTGTCCGTAGGAAACCCTTCAGTAATTGAATCCCCAAGCATAATAATAGGGGCCACGAATTTCCTTCCAAGAAAATAGTGTCATAAAAACTCTTTTGTCACCCGAGGTCACAATGAGCGGGCGACGGTCGTCTTCGGCCTTTCTTCAAAACGCGGATCATGAACGTAAAAATGGAGCCATGCCGCGGCGGCCAAACCGGTGAACGCTGCCGCATCGAACATGACCGGGAACCCGTCAACGCGCGCGATCCAGCCGAATAAAATTCCCACCGCCGCCGTCGGCGCTGTGATCGTATTCGTCAACGCAACGTACGTCGGCCGTTCGTTCTCCGGGCACAGTTCCACCACAAAAGACAAACGCGAAATGACCTGCAGGCTCACTGTCCACGACATGAAGAAAAACGCGAATCCGTAGACGAGAATATTGCCGGCAATGACCGCGATGAGACTTGCCGCAGCCGACGACAAGGCGAGCGCGATCAGCGTTACCTTGTGTCCCAATGCGTCTGCCAGATAACCGAACACGCTGTTCCCCGCAAGCATTCCTGCCATCACGATCGCCGTGAACGTGCCGGCGTACGACGCTGAAACGTCAAACTTCTCGATCGCATAAACGGCATAAAAAGCCGCTGCGGACATGGACATTAATGTGAACGCATCGGCGATCAAAAAGTTTCTGAAATTCTTGTTTCCCTTGAGAATTCTCTCCATATCCTTCAAGCCGCTTGAGGGATATTCGTTGACAGGATAGACGGAATCGGACGGCGGCTCGATGAGCTTGCGCAAATAGAGGTATGAGCCCATCGAAAAAAGGTACGCGATAAAAAATAACAGGCCGAAATTGCCGGGAAATGCGACGGTTGACAGGATGAATGTCACCAAGGAACCGCCGACGATCCCGAGCGAAGAGCTCAAGACTTGGCGGATCGCGAGAAGCCTTCCCCTGAGCTTCATCGGAGTGGTCATGGTATAGAGGTGAAACCACGACGGGCCGCCAAAACTTCCGGCAACGGCAGTAAGGAAAATCAATGTTAAGAGCAGCGGGACTGAGGTGGAGACGGGAAGGCTTTTGACAAACAAGAAGGTAAACAATCCGACAGCAAGGAAAAAATGTCTGGCCAACAAGCCGAACCCGAGTACCCGCGGTTTAACTTGTCTGACGGGGTCGGTGAAACGTACGACGATCGCCTGCGGGAAATTCATGCCGATCGTCCAGAGCACCGGAACGCTCCCTATCGCAACGACGCTGCCGCCCACTTGCTGGACGAAGACCGGAAGAATGGTGTTGTAAGAAATGAAACTCAGCGCGAGTCCGTACAACGCGCCGTCA
The DNA here is from genome assembly GCA_035506275.1 of Bacteroidota bacterium. Lineage (NCBI taxonomy): Bacteria > Pseudomonadati > Bacteroidota > Bacteroidota bacterium. Next base: position 133,485 of record DATJPT010000009.1, on the reverse strand, counting down.
GCAATATGGGCGCGAAGGTTGGACCGAAGCGTTGGAGAATCGAGGGCAGGATATTTTGAGAGCTGGAATAATTGTTTCAACATCGGTGAATAAAAATACACCGAAATCGGCTCTCCCGCAAGTTTCATTCACTCTTTCCCGGATCTCGCCGGCGAGGGATCATTGCCTCCCAGCGACATTTTCCGTACCTTACCACCGGTTCGAAAACATGCCTCGCCATCTTGAGCGCTCGGCGCAATCCGGATACTCCAGCGCCACAACAGAATTCCAAGGACACGATGAAAGAACACCAGCAGGTCTACAAACGGCGCATTATCCGCGAACGAGTGATGCAGGCATTGTACGCTTTTGAACTTTCGAAGGATCCGATCGCTCATATCATGGAAAATATCTTTGCCGAGATCCGCGAGCATGACGACGAATATACCTTTGCGGAAAAGCTCCTAAAAACAACGATCGAGCATCAAGCGACGATCGACGGCATCATCAAGAAGAAAGCGTCCAATTGGAACTTTGACCGCATTGCGCTGATCGACAAACTTCTCCTGCGGATGGGTATTTGCGAGCTTTTCTATTGCGAGGATATTCCGCCCAAGGTGACCATCAACGAAACGATCGAAATAGCCAAGCACTTCAGCACGGAAAAGAGCGGACAATTCATCAACGGAATACTCGACTCGATCCTCCACGATATGAAAGCCGACGGAACGCTTGAGAAACGGGGGCGCGGCCTCGTTGATTCTTCCGAAGGCAGGCAAAAAGCTTCGGCCAAAAAGAAAGTGGGAAACGATACATAAGATGACGAGCTTTCCATCCCCGCCCCAACGCACGACATCCCGGCTGCAAATTTTTGTCTGGACCTTATTCGATTTTGCCAACACCTCGTTCTCGGTGATCATTATCGCTGTCGGGTATTCGTTGTATTTCAAGGACATCGTCGCCGGAGGAAAAGGAATGGGGGATTTGCTCTGGGGGATCGCGGTCAGCGTCTCGATGTTCATCACGGCGGCTATCGCTCCCGTCCTGGGGGCGGCGGCGGATTTTTCGAGCCGGCGGAAAAGATTTCTCTTCGGGTTCACGATCGTCAGCGTCGCGTGTACGTCGCTGTTGTACTTCATCGGCGAAGGGATGATCGCGGCGGGAATGACGCTGTTCATCATCGCCAACATCGGTTTCGAGGGGGGGATCGTCTTCTACGACGCATTCCTGCCGAACATTACGACCGAACGGAGCTACGGAAGGGTTTCCGGCTACGGCTACGCGATGGGATATTTCGGATCGCTCACCACTCTCCTGTTTGTCATGCCGTTATACGCGGAAGGGTTTGTTCCGTCAAACCTCGGGAATGTGCGCCTGAGTTTCGTCCTCGCCGCTCTTATCTTCCTTGCATTCTCCGCCCCCCTTTTCCTTTTTTTTAGAGATCACAAAGTGAAGTTCGAGAAGAAGCCGTCGTATATCAGGGCCGGATGGGAGCGCGTTCGACAAACGATCAGCCACCTGAAGGATTACCGCCAGGTCGCCAGATTTCTGCTCGCATTCTTCATCTACAACGACGGCATTCTCACGGTGATCTCATTCGCGTCGATTTTTGCCAAGCAGTCGCTCAATTTTTCGTTGCGCGAAATTATCGCACTCTTTGCGGTCGTACAGGCCTCCGGAGTCGTCGGATCGCTGATGTTCGGCGTGGTGACGGACAAGATCGGCCCTAAAAAAACCATCGACATCAACCTCGTTCTCTGGCTGGTCGTCGTGACAGCAGCGTACTTCGTCCAGTCGAAGGTCATGTTCTTTGGAATTTCCATCATTGCCGGAAGTTCGCTGGGGGCGGCGCAATCGGCAAGCAGGAGTCTCATGGCATTGCTCACGCCGAAGGAGCGGGAAGCGGAATTTTTCGGGTTTTACGACGGCCTCTGCGGGAAGGCATCGGCAGTGATCGGTACTTTTTTATTCGGTTTGATTTCGTATCTTACAAATAATCAGCGGCTCTCCATCCTTTCGGTGGGGGCCTTTTTTATCCTAGGATTGGCGCTCCTGCAGCGGGTCGACGATACCCGGGCGGGGCGCGCTGCGTCATAGCAAGGAGTACAATTTATGCGACCGGCATTTTCGTTCTGCCTTTTGATCTTAATCTTCTCGATCCCTTTCGCATCGAGCGGCGAGGAAATGAGACAGGTGAAATGCGATATTCATTTGACGTCCGCAACGTTGAAGCAGGGCGCGACGGGAGAGATCGTCGTCTCCTTTGCTCCGGATGAGGGCATTCACATCAATACCGACCCGGCGATCGAGTTTGAGTTCGATAAAGATCCGCTCGTGCATTTTACGGGAGTTGTTTCAATGCCCAAAATGGCAAAGACCGGCTACCTGGACACGAAGAGGCCTGTCAAATACACGTTCACATTGGATAAAAAAATTCCGAAGGGGAAACACACGCTCAAAGGTTCGATGAAATATTTTTTTTGTTCCGATACAGAGGGATGGTGCAACCGGTCGTCACAGCCGATTGAGCTGACATTCTCGGTGTCGCAATAGCTGATGATGAAAAGCATTTTCTTCATTTCCGATGTTCATTTAGGTCTTCACGACAGGGACCGTGAAAAAGAGAAGGAAGCGCGCCTGCTTTCCTTTCTTTCGCACGTCGAGAAGCACGGGGAGCAGCTTTTTATCGTCGGGGACCTGTTCGACTATTGGTTTGAGTATAAATACGTTGTCCCGCGCGGCTACCATCACACTATCTCAGCGCTGGCGAGGCTCGTCGAAAAGAATGTAGCGGTTCACTACGTCGCCGGCAACCATGATTTCTGGCTGAAGGATTTCTTCCCCGACGATCTTGGCATCCCGGTCTATAAAGATCCGTTTGCCATCGTGCTGAAGGGGAAAAAGTTTTATCTCCATCATGGCGACGGCCTTGCCTTGAAGGATTCCGGTTACAGGATTCTCAAGACAATTCTCCGGAACAAGTTCAGCATTTTTTTGTTTTCAATTGTACATCCCGGCATCACGGCGCCGATCGCACGACGGACGTCTCGCAGCAGCCGGGAGTATACTGCCAAGAAAGATTACGGCGAAACTGACGGCATGCTCAAGTTCGCAACAAAAAAGATCGATGAAGGATGCGACGTCGTGATCATGGGGCACAGGCATATGCCGTTGTCGCAAAAGATCGGCAGCGGCATCTATATCAACCTCGGCGACTGGATCTCCTTCTCCACGTATGCAGAGTTTGACGGAGACACCGTGGAATTAAAAACCTGGAAAAAAGAATAACGTATGGGAAAAACACCGCCGCTCGACCCGCGTAAACCGCGGCCCAAAGGAGGATACAGCTCGGAACAGATGCGACGCTATTTCACGGAGCCGAAGTACAGGGACGAGATGTACCTCCGGAGCAAGAATTTCTTTAAAAAATACTGGTACGCATTTGCGGGAGGGGTCGTCGCCGCCTTGTTGTTGTTCGTGGTGTTCATGAAGCTCGTCTTTGCCGGCCTCCCTTCCCTCGAGCAGCTCGAAAACCCGAAGCCGGAACTCGCGACCAAAGTTCTTTCGTACGACGGGGAATTGCTCGGCCAATTCTATCTGAAGAACAGAACCTATATTTCGTACGACAAAATTCCGCAGAGCACCATCGACGCGCTGATCTGCACCGAAGACAAGGATTTTTACAGCCACTGGGGAGTGGTGATCTGGCGCATTCCTCTCGCCTTCATCAGAAACCAGGGGGCCAGCACGATCACGATGCAGCTTTCGAGGAATCTGTACAACTGGAAGAGCGCGCAGGAAAATGCCTTCGACAAGGCAACGCGCAAGATCCGCGAGTTCATCACCGCCGTGCAGATCGAGAGGACCTACACGAAAAAAGAGATCCTGGAGATGTATCTCAATTACATCTACCTGGGACGCGGGGCGTACGGCATCTCGGCGGCCGCGTCGATCTATTTCGACAAAGCCGCCCAGGATTTGACGCTCGCGGAGTCGTCGCTCCTCATCGGCATGGCCAAAGGGCCGGTGTATTACGACCCCATCAAACATCCTGAACGCGCTTTCCTGCGCCGCGAGATCGTGCTCTCGCAAATGGTGAAATACGGGAAACTGACGCAGGCTGAAGCCGACTCCGTCGGAAAAGACTCCCTCCATTTCAACAACAGCGATGCGCTGACGCCGACCGGCATCGCCCCTCATTTCGTCGAATACGTCCGCCAGCAGCTGCTTCAAAAAGCGGACAAGTATGGGTTCGATATCTATAAAGACGGCCTCTCGGTGTACACTTCGCTCGACAGCCGCATGCAGCGGTATGCGAACCGCGCCGTTGCCGAACATCTCGCGGACATCCAGCCCGCGTTCGACTCCACGTGGGACTGGAAGGCGAATGCCGAGATCCTCAACAAGGCGTTGGACAAGAGCGTCGACGACGTGATCGCCGCCAGAAAAACCACGAGCCGCGTTGAACGGGACAGCATCTCGCTGGCCCTCCGCACCAACAGATCGTTTGTCGACTCGGTGAAAAAAGCCTGGCAGACGATCGAGGTCGGATTGATCATCATCGATCCCCACTCCGGCAATATCTGCGCAATGGTCGGCGGCGCCGATTTCAGGTCGTTCAAATATGGCCTTAATCACACGACGCAGATCGTCCGCCAGCCCGGTTCCGCTTTTAAGCCGTTCGTGTACACCGTCGCGATCGACAACGGATATCCGCCGACATACGAATTGCTCAACCAGCCGGTCACGCTTATGATGGAGGACGGCTCGCGATGGACGCCGGGGAACTTCGACGGCACGATCGGCGGAAAGTATACGCTGCGTGAAGGGCTCCGCGAATCCATTAACCTGATCGCCGTCCGCGCCATCATGGAGATCGCCCCGAAAAACCAGGTGATCGAGCTCGCCCACCGTATGGGAATTACAACTCCGATCCCCCCGTTCGAATCGATCGCGCTAGGCACCGCAACGGTCAGGCCCATCGAGCTGACCGCAGCGTTCGGCGTCTTCGCCAACGAGGGGGTATATGTCCAACCAATGAGCATCTTGAGGATCGAGGATAAGGACGGAAATGTGATCGAAGATAACGCCCCCGAGAAGAGAGAGGTGATGAGCAAAGAGACGGCGTATATCATGACGTCGATGCTTCAGGATGTGGTCGACCACGGAAGCGGAGGCCGCGTTCGCCATTTTTTCCATCTTCCTGCCGCGGGTAAAACCGGTACGACACAGGACTTTGCCGACGCCTGGTTTGTCGGATTCACACCTCAGTTTGCCGCGGGCGTTTGGATCGGGTTCGACGACCAGCAGGTGAAATTCACATCTGCCGACGGGCAGGGAGGACGGACGGCAGCGCCGCTCTGGGGACGAGTGATGAAATATATTTATGAGGACCAATCAATTCCGATAACGAATGAATACTTCAACATGCCGGACGGCGTGGTCGTCGATACTATCTGCGCCGACACGCATAAGCTTGCAACGCAGTTCTGTCCAAAAAAGATGACTGAGGTATTCAACGTCAAGTATCAGCCCGCGACCTGCGACATACATACTTCAGCAAACTGGAAAGAGGGGGAAGAAAATCCGAGTGACATAAAGTTCTAGACGGGATGAAGGCGGAACGGTGCTGCTAGCTGATCCACCGGGCGAGCTTCTCGAACACGAACTCCGGGGAAATATTCATCATGCAGTCAAATGTCCCGATCGGACACCGATCTCCTCCGTGAATGCTGCATGGCCTGCACGACAACCCCTCCGTCTGGACGACCACATCCTTCTCGCCGTAGGGCGCAAACCCGAACGACGGAACCGTCGCTCCGAAAAGAGCGATGACGGGGGTTCCCATGGAAACTGCCAGGTGCATTGGCGCGCTGTCGTTTGAAACGAGCGCCGTACATCTCCGGATAATTTCCGCTGACTGGAGGATCGAAAAGCTTCCCGCCGACACAGAGACCCCCTCGCCCCCCGCTTCAACTGAAATCTGTCTGCACAACTCTTCATCTTCTTTCCCTCCGACAAGAACGACGTTCCCCCCTTCCGCAACGATCTTCTTCGCCAAGGTGGAAAAACGTTCGCCGGGCCAGCGCTTCGTATTCCACACAGAGCCCGGGGCAATTGCGATCACCGTGCGCTTCGATTGAACCTTCATCTTCGTAAACCATTGACCGACGAGGTCTGCGTCTTCTTTGGATGGATACAAAACCGGGAGTTCTTTTTTTGGGGGATCGATATGCAGCGTTTTCAAAAAAGAAAGATCCCGCTCGGTCTCATGGATCGTCTTATCATAGGGGACGGTCTCATTGAAGAGAATTCTTCCTGCCGCAGTTTCGAAGCAAATCCTGCGAGGAATCCCGCTCATCGCAACGACGATCCCGCTTCGCAAGGATCGATGCGGGACAAGCGCAACATCATAGCGCCCTGCTTTTAACACCCCTGCAATCGCCATCATTCCGCGCAAGCCTCGTTGGCTCCCCCGTTTATCATACTCGATGATTGAATGAATCGCTGGATGATTCCTCAGAACGGAGGACGCTTTCGGAGTCGCAACAAAATCAACTTGAGCATGAGGAAATTCCCGATGCAGCACCTGCACGAGCGGCAAGGTCAAAACGACGTCGCCAAGGAACGCTGTTTGAAAGACCAGGATCTTATTCGGCAGATGCATGGATTTGTGTTTCAGAGGGAAGGGTCGGAGAAGGTGTATGTTTCCAGCGCTTGTGCATCCACAGCCAATGGTCGGGGTAACGCGTGGCATATTCCTCAAGTATGGCAACATGGCGGGCCGTGATCTGCTCTATCTTTTCCTCATCGGTGCCGCCCACATCTTTCGTCTCGACCTCCTCGAACTCCACGTTGTAGAGCCCGTCGGGCTGGCGGATAATGAACGCCATAATGATCGGCGCTCCGGTCCTGACGCTGAACAGGGCCGGCCCGCGATGCGTCGACGCAGGGCGGCCGAAGAAGTTGACAAAGAGCCCCTCCCGGGGGCCGCTTTGATCGGCCAGGATCGCTACCACGCCGTTGTTGCGAAGCGTTGAAATTATTTCCCGCGGCGCCTTTTCCATCTCGACAACTTTGTTGCCGAAGAGCGTCCGGTTCTTGTTCATGAAGGCATCGACAAATTTGTTCCGCTGTCGCTGGACGATGATGGTCAAAGGATGCTTGCTCAACAGCCCGACGGCGATCGCGATGAGTTCCCAGTTGCCGAAATGCCCCCCCAGCATGATCAGCCCCTTCCCCTCTTGCAAACGCGCATCCATCACGCTGGTCTCCGGCATCCTGACTACTTCCCGGACCTTTTCCGGCGTCAAACGGGAGAACCAGAAGACTTCGAGCAGAGAAATGACAAGGTTGCGGTACGCCGCCAAAGCGATCGCGTGTATTTCGGCTGGAGACTTTCCCGGAAAGGCTCTGTGCAAGTGCTCGATCGTCAGCGAGCGTCTGATTGGGACGAGATAGAACACAATTGAGGCAAGCGCCGCGCCGAATCGATTGACGGACCTCCACGGCATCAGCCGCACGAGCCAGCCGATAACACTATAGCCAAGATATTCAAGTCTGTCTTGCATCATGACAAACATACGAAATCATTGATGCAGAATCAAAAACAGATTGATGATCGGTAGCCTGAAAGGGGTGGGATCATGAGGCGGCTTCGGCAAGGGACGAAAGGAACTTCCGGTAGAACTGAACGCTCCCAATAAGAAGGATCCCTCCCATGACAAAATACGGCACGGTAAGATAATACTTCGGGATCGATGAGTTGCGCAATGTGATGCCGATCGACATCATGAGCGCGATCATTACATAGCCGCGCACGGCGGTGAACGCAAAACAATTCGCCCGTTCGGGCATACGGTTGATGCGTTCTATGTTCCTGATGACGAGCTTTGAAAAGCCAAAACTATAACCGGCCGCGGCACATGCAGCGCTGATCAGCGCGACAGCAACTGCCGCCGGTGCCGACAACAATCCGAGCCAGATCGCTCCCCGAAAACAAAGGATCCCTCCTGCGACCGTCCAAAAACATCCAGCGAGGGCAAAAAGAAAATGACGGCGGATCGACAATATTGCCGGAAGCACGCTCATTGAAATGCTGTTTGGTGGAGGGGGAACATGCTCTCGGTCATTCTGTCGCAGTCTTCAGAAAATTCCTAACCAGGGGAAAGAACTTTTCGCCCGCTTCAATGAACGGGAAATGCCCGCAGTCGGGAAGTATAACGTACTGAGAGCCGCGAATGCTCTCATGGATTTGTTCATTAGCCTCGGGGACTGCGGCGTCGTCCGCACCTGCGATGATCAGCGTCGGACAGGTGACGGCGTTCAACCGCCTATGGATATCGTATGTCTGAATCCTGGTATCGTTGTATAATTGCTGCACCATGGCACTTTTCGAAGCATACGTCGAATCGAATTCCAGCGTCAGACTGTCCGCAAAGCGTTTGTCGCGGAACGAGCCGCGAAAAAGGAGGCGAAAATATTTTGCCATCGCCGACGGGTCTCTTTTCTTGAATGAATCTGTTTGCGCGATCTGCGATTCAGCGAGGCTGTCATCTCTGGACGTCTTTTGCGCCATCATCCCGAACGATCGATCGCGCAACGCGGGACTTGCCGGCGTTGAGTTGCTGAGGATCAATGATCGCAATCGGCCGGGATATTTTATGGCATAAAACATCGACACCAGTCCTCCCCATGAATGCCCCATCAGATTCATTTTTTCCAGCCCGAATGCCTGCCTTATTCCGTCCAGATCCTCGACGAGATCATCCATCGTCATCCGCTTCACGTCAAAATCGGCCGAGGTTTTCCCCATTCCGCGCTGATCGTAAAAGATCAGTCTGTAATTTTTCGCCAGCTCCTTCATTTGAGGGAGAAAATAACTATGGTCGAGTCCGGGGCCCCCGTGAACAACGACGATCGGAACTCCTTCCCCGATCACTTCATAATAATGCGAGACGCCGTTGATAACCTTGTAGCCTCTTTCTACGGGCCAGGCGGCATGGGAAGCCGTCGCTGAAAGGCAGAGAACGGCGGCGACGGCAATGGAGCAGGACAGAGTTCTGGCTGAGAATGAAAAGAGAGACATGGGGTTATCGTTCCATGACCCGGTGAAGGGGATGAGCTTCGGTGTTGAAAACGACCTTATCGAAATTCAATGCTGCGGGGGGGGCGAAAAGAAGATAGAGATATTTGAGCGTCTCGGCAAAGAAGAAACTTTCCATCTCGTCCCTCTTTTCTTTGGTTATGACGTTGCTGAGCGCGGCATAGGCAACGTCGGTCCGGCAATATTTGACAAGGTTATTGAAAAATATTTCGCCCATGGCGGGAAATTCATCCTTTCCCGTTATTCGATAAAGGTAATAGGCAGATTCCATGATTTCGGGACGAAGGTGATATGCAGCGTCGGTCACCTTCATGCTGGAGTAATCGATCTCTTCCGGTTCTACATTGGCGAGCGTCCACATTTTGAAGCACGATCGTTCCAGTGCAACGGCTCTTTTTGTGTCGCCCGATAATGCCAGAAGTGCGGGATAAAAAGCTTCGAGCGACCCGAAGAGCGTCGCTGTCCGTTTGCCGCTTCCCATCGCAACATGACCGTACCATAGACTTCCGTACGAAGTATCGATAACGTAGCGGTTCACTGATTTGAAGCTCTCTTCTGCCATCTTCTTACAATCCTCGTCGCCAAAAAGGAGCCAGGCTTTGTAGAGATATTCATAGTAGGAATCAATTCCGCCTCCGATGTGGCTGCTGCTGTCGACCCATTCTCCTGTCTGCACATTGATCCAACTCCCCACCAAACCGACGGAAGATCGCCGCGCATATAATGCAACAATCGCTTTCTTCGACTTTTCATAATACGCGGGATTTCCGGTGAGCTTGCTCAGCGTTCCGAATTCGAGGAGCGATGTGCCGATCTCGGCCGGGTTATTGATCGAATCCCGGATCTTTCCCGTTTGCAGATTGACGTAACGGTACGGCATGCCGGTAGGCGTATTAAATACGGGAAGCAACCGGTCGCCGAGGTCCTGCGCCAACGCGAGAAGCCGTTTGTCTCTGTCGATCCCGTAAGCGCTGAGAAGACCGCCGAGCAGCCGGATGGTGATCTCAAAACTCAGGACCTCGATATTCTTGTTGAACGACAGGCTGTCCAGAATTAATGTTTTCGCTTCTGCCGCTTCATCAGAAAGCCCCATGATGAGCATGGCATCGTACGCATCGACCGGGGTCATACACAGCGACGTGCCGTACCAATCACGAGGCTTTTTTGACAGCGGCCGCAGGGCATCATGCCCCCAGGCGTACTGTTTGTAGCCGTTCCAGGCGTGCACAAATTCAGCCCGGACAGAATCCGCCAGCTGCTGTTGCCCGTTCGCGTGAGAAGTCAAGGCGCAACCGACCAGAACAAAAAGCGCCCCTCTATTTATTAACCGGGAAAATGTGGTGCTATGCATTGGGATGGGAGCGGCTAATGATCTTTCAATTTATCCTTGAACACTTTGCGGAATTTAGCGACTTTGGGCCTGATGACAAATACACAGTATGGCTGCGCCCCGTGGTCGTTGTAGTAGTTCTGATGATAATTTTCCGCCTTATAGAATTTCGTGAACGGAGCGATCTCGGTAACGATCGGTGCATCGAAGGCGCCGGCTGAATCAAGCTCCTTCTTATAGTGCTCCGCAAGTCGCTTCTGCTCATCGTTATGATAGAAGATCGCCGAACGGTATTGCGTGCCGGTATCGTTCCCCTGCCGGTTCAACGTGGTAGGGTCATGCGTTTTCCAGAAAACTTCGAGCAGCTCGGCGTAGGTGATGACGCTCGGGTCGTAGGTGATCATGCATGCCTCGGCATGACCCGTCGATCCGGTGCACACCTCTTCATAACTCGGATTTTCGACGGTCCCTCCGGTATATCCCGACACGACTGATTGCACGCCTTTCAGTTCCTGAAAGACCGCTTCGACGCACCAAAAGCAGCCCGCGGCGAACGTCGCCGTATCCAATGTTGTTGTCATCAATCGTTGATCTCCTTCATGTCCCATTGACTCTCTTCCTGGTCCTCCGCCCAGGAACACCGCACAGATGCACACAGCAAAAAGTCCGAGGATCCAAAAGACCGCTTTCAGGTTTTTGTTCTTCGCCATTGCTCTTCTCTTCGTTGATGAAAAAAATACCGGGATCCGCCCCGGCTATTTTTTCTCCAGTTGCCTGTCAAGCATCCCGCGAAGCACGTAGGCAAACACGCCGAACGCGCGTACGGCCTGCGATTGCGGATGCACCGTCCCGATTTGGTCGACGCCGTATCCCTCCTCACCCCCCCGCGGATTCCATCCGTTGCGGATGCCGTCATCGCCGAGTCTATGAAGAAGAACATAAGAAGCGCCGTGATGGTTCGACCAAACATGCTCCAGCATTTTTTCTACTTTGAAAGGAATGTCGGGAAGCAATTCCGGCGCAATGAGGTACGCATCAAGAACAAAATGAACGAAGGCTCCGTTTCCGTCCATCCGGAGCTGATAAAAATCTGTCGAATCGACCCAGCCATGCGCCGGATCCATAATGTACTTCGCCGAGGCTGCGGCGATTGCCTTGTATTTCGGGTTTCCAGTCATTCTGTACATTGCGGCGACGACCGACAAGTACGAGGCGCTCTCCCACGGCAGCTGTTTTCCAAACGCGGCCATTCCCCCTTTTCCCTCCCATTTGCCGTCTCCCCTGTAAAAGGTCTTTTCGATTCCCGGATATTTACCGTCCCCCTCCCACACCCCGATGGCGTCGGTGTAAAACCGTCGGTTGCGGGTTGCTTCATAGAGCATACAGGCAACCGTCACCATCTGGTTCGTGTTGCTGTTGGTGAGGATCATATCATTGATTTTCGCATTTGGCGGCCAGGTGTACCAGCTCCAGAATCCTTCCTTATTCGAGAGGCGTCCCTCATTCCTCGCTTCCATGTAGCGTTTCTCGGCGTCGTCCACCCATTCCTTGTTTTTCTTCCCCGAGAACTGCCACCAGTACAGCTCTGCCAGACAGATCCATGCACGGTCGTCAACCCATGTGCCGTTGAAAAGATCGGTCAGCTTCCGAACATGCTCGTACCGATCCAGCAAATTCTGGTCGCCGGTTGCGGCATAGAGAAACGCCTCGCCGATCGCTCCGTTCGCAGCCTCCCAGCCATTGTTGTACACTTCTTGAAATCGTGCATCAACCGCATACGCCCGCTGAACGGTGATGGCCAGCGCATCTTCCGGCTTCAACGCCTTGGCCTCCCCTGCCGGAAGAGCTTGCGGCGGTTTTGTGTGAACCGCAAAAAGAAGGGGGATGACAAAATACGCGGCGGCCGCTAAGCCGATTCCAGCCGCAGCGGCGGTGAAAATTTTCGAATAGTTCTTCCCCGCCGCATCCGGAGTCTTGCGTGCTTTGCTTTTACTTGGCTTCATGAGAATGCACAGTGATGCGAAATTCCATGAATCGAAGAATCACCTGTTCACAGAAGACATCGTCGCGGCAGGATAGCGAAGGCCGGAGGCTGCCCCGCGCGGCATGGCTTCGTCGATACGGCGAAGGTCCTCTTTCGTCAGCGCAAGTGAAGCGGCTGCGATGTTCTCTTCGAGATATTTCCGCCGCTTTGTGCCGGGGATAGGAACAATATCGCTCCCCTGAGCCATCACCCACGCTAATGCAAGCTGCGACGGTGCGCATTTTTTTTCTGCAGCGATCTTTTCGACCTTCTTCACGAGGTCGAGATTGTGCTGGAAATTTTCTCCCTGAAAACGGGGTGAATTCCGGCGGAAGTCGTTGGGCGCCAGGTCTTCCATTCGTTTGATCCCGCCGGTGAGGAATCCGCGGCCAAGAGGACTGTAGGCGACGAACCCGATGCCAAGTTCACGGCATGCCCCGAGGATCTCTTCTTCCGGATCGCGCGACCAGAGCGAGTATTCCGTTTGAAGCGCGGTGATCGGATGCACCTTGCAGGCGCGCCTGAGAGTATTCGCGCCGGCTTCCGACAGCCCTATGTACCGTACCTTCCCTTCTTTGACAAGGCCACTCATCGCTCCGACTGTTTCTTCGATCGGCGTGTTCGGGTCGACGCGGTGGAGATAATAGAGGTCGATGACATCGACGCCCAATCGCCGAAGACTCGCGTCGCACGAAGAGCGGACGTACTCGGGCTTTCCATTCACGCTTCGCTTCAGCGGGTCAGCCGGATCCCGATGAATGCCGAACTTCGTAGCGAGAAAAACCTTGCTGCGTACCCCCTTGATCGCTTTTCCAACCAGCACTTCATTCTTGAACGGGCCGTACATATCGGCGGTATCGAGAAAATTAAGGCCAAGGTCCAGGGCGCGGTGAATCGTAGCGATCGATTCGTTATCGTCGCCGGCGCCGTAAAATTCCGACATCCCCATGCACCCTAGGCCGATAGCTGATACTTTCGGACCGCCCTTTCCGAGTGTTCGCATTTCCATAAAATAATACCTCTCAAAATTTTTTTATGATATTGAGTAAAATTCTTTATAAACCTATCACCTTCAAAACCTATTCAGCCGGCGCATAGCCGATCGCTTTCAACTTTTCCTTCACTCTTGCACGCTGGTCCCCCTGGATTTCAATGTTCCCCTCCTTGACCGTTCCCCCTGCACCGCAATGTTGCTTGAGAATTTTAGCGATCTCTTCCATTGTCGCGGGATTGTGCTTCAGCCCCGCAACGACCGTGACGGCCTTCCCCTTTCTTCCTTTTGTATCGAGAAAAACCCGAACCGGATTTCCTTTTCCGTGATGCGGAGCGGCCTTCTTCTGTTCCGTCATTGAGGTACGTTCGCCTTCTGGGAGGAGTTGATCGAGGTCGGCAAACGATGTTAATTTCATTTTCTCTTCAAAAAATCGCCTTGTTTAGAAAAAGTAGAAAAATCGGCTGCCAATAGCAACGAAGCAGTTAGGGAGTGTTACAGTCTCAGCCTGGGACCTTTTGGCACGAGGGTTCGCTCGTTCCCAATCTCACATTGGGAACGGCGCGAATCCAGTGCCCGATGTTTTCAGCTGAAAGAAATGTTCCCTTCTCCCTCCCAAACAAAGTTTGAGGGCGAGCAGGAAATTTCTCAAATTGTAATGCTGCCAGCGGTTAAACCTTTTGGACCATTGGTTATCTAATATGCAAGCAAGAAGTTTTTTTAGGTCGAATCCAAATTCCGTATATCATTTTCAACTAAAGAAGGAGCTACCTATGCGATACTATTTGTCGCTGTTATTCGCTGTCGTCCTCATGGCCGGCGTGTTCACAGCCACCGCATCAGCTCAAGGGATGATGCGTATGAGCCCCGAAGAGAGGGTGAAAGCACTGAAGGACTCATTGGGTTTGAGTGATAAACAGGCCGATCAGATCACGGTCATTTTCAAGGACATGGGAGCGAAACGACAGGCGTTGATGGATTCCGTGAGCGACCGGGATGCGAGGCGCGATGCAATGATGAAAATGATGAAAACGACCGATGACCAGATCGAAGCGATTCTCACCCCCGCGCAGAAAGAGAAATATGAAGCGCTGAAAAAGGCGCGGGAAGAGATGATGCGCCAACGGCAAAACTAACGTAATCTCCTTTTTTTATTTCCATTTTGATAAACGGCTTCAGGGAATAGCGGAAGCCGTTTTTTTTATTATATTTCTTACCGAAAATTTTGTATCTTCCCCGCGACAGTTTCTGCTTTAACGCATACTTCGCATTCGACCTAAAGGCACTCCCATGCAGATCGGCATTGTCGGACTTCCATTCTCGGGCAAATCAACCCTTTTTCAGACCATCACAAAGACACATCTCGACCCCTCCGTGCTCACAAAGGTGGAGGCGCATCACGCGATCGTCAAGATACCGGACGGACGTCTGGATAAATGCTCTGCGATCTTTTCGCCAAAGAACACCGTGCATGCCGCCATCGAATTTGTCGATGTCGTCGGCTTAAAAAAGGGGGAATCGGGCTCGACCCAGTTCACGACAAATTTTCTCGCGAACGTTAAGACGAACGATGCGCTGGTTCAGGTAGTTCGCTTGTTTGAAAACGAAGCTGTTCCTCATCCCGACGGTTCGGTCGATGCGCTACGGGACATCGCCTCGTTTGAGACCGAATTTATTATTTCCGACCTGTCCATCGTCGAAACCCGCGTCGACAGGATTCAAAAACAAATTCAAAAAACTCAGGACGAGCATCTGAAAAAGGAATTGCCCGTCCTTGAAAAATGCAGACATCACCTCGACAAAGAGATCCCGCTGCGCGAAGTTGAGTTCTCGAAAGACGAGATCAACATCCTGAAAACCTACCAGCTTCTTTCTTTGAAGCCGATGCTGATCGCCTTGAACTTCGACGAGCCTCAGCTTGCAACGTACGCCGACATTGTCCGTCGCGTGTCGGAGAAGAAAGATGGAACCCGTACGAAGGTCGTTTCGTTCTTCGGCAAGATCGAAATGGAGATGTCCGAACTGCCGGACGAGGAAGCCTCCGTCTTCATGGGGGAATACGGCATCAAAGAGTCGGCCCTGACCGCCTTGATCCGCGAGGCGTACGCCATTCTCGGCCTTCAGTCATTTTTTACCGTCGGCGAAGACGAGTGCAGGGCGTGGACGATAAAGAAAGGAATGACTGCCCAGGAGGCGGCCGGAGTGATCCATTCCGACTTTGTGAACAAATTCATCAGAGCGGAGGTTGTTCACTACGACCATTTTATCGCCCAAGGCGGCTCTTTCGCGAAAGCAAAAGAAACGGGCCATTGGCGTCTTGAGGGGAAAGAATACATCGTTGCCGACGGAGACATTATCTCGATCCGCCACAGTTGACGAATCGACCGCGGCGTCAACTTCCGCGTTGCTCTTACGACCGCAATTTAGTACAATGCGGCTGCCTGATCTCCCCACACTATCAAATTTTTCTTCAAGGAGGCCGCATGATACGTCTTGCTCTCTTTCTTTCGCTTTTCCTTAGTGCCGCTGTTGCTCTTGCAGGAATCGTCCGTCAGGAAATCACGTACACTGCCGACGGTGTAACGCTGAAGGGGTATCTTGCCTATGACGATTCCCTCAAAGAAAAAAGGCCGGGAATTCTTGTTGTTCATGAATGGTGGGGCAACAACGATTACTCACGCAAGCGGGCGGACATGCTTGCCGAACTCGGCTACGTTGCGTTCGCCGTTGACATGTACGGCGACGGAAAAGTTGTCGAGACTCCAGCCGACGCCGGAAAATTATCGGGGGAAGCGATGAAGAACATGAGCGGCATGAAGGCCCGGTTCACCGCCGCGTTGGACCTTCTCAAAAAGAATACGGCCGTCGACCCGCGCCGCGTCGCCGCGATCGGATACTGCTTCGGCGGCGGCATCGCGCTCAACATGGCAACGGCCGGCGTCGATTTGCGGGGGGTGGTCAGTTTCCACGGAAGCCTGGCCGCAGTGGCCCCGGGGAAACCCGGAACGGTCAAGGCAAAAATTCTCGTCTGCAACGGAGCCGCCGACAAATTTAATCCCGAGTCCGTTGTCAACAGATTCAAAAGCCTGATGGATTCGGCGAAAGCCGACTATAGAGTTGTGAACTACGAAGATGCCCTCCACAGCTTTACCAATCCTGCATCGACCGAAGTCGGAAAGAAGTACAATATTCCTCTGGCGTATAATGAAAAGGCGGACAAGAAATCATGGGCGGATATGCAGGATTTTTTTGGGATGATCTTTAAGAAGTAGGGCTTTCCGTTTTGCTTGATTCCGGCCCGACGTTGACGGATAATTTCGGGCCGGGATCGAGGCGCCGAGAATCTTCGAAGGGGAGAATTCTATTACCGAACGGTGTAGGTGAATGTGAGCATGAAGTATCTTCCCAGCACATTGTTCTGCGTGTCCTCAACATACGTCCCCGTCACCGTCCGATTGACGCTCTTATTTTGATTTAGAAGGTCGACAACCGACGCTGTCAATTCCCCCTGTTGCTTCGAGAAGAATTTCTTTCCGAAGCTCATGTTCCACAGAACCGAATTTTTGTTGTACCCGCCGCTCAGTCCGCTGTACAGGGCATTATCGACCTCGCTCCTAAACACCATGCCGTCCCAGAAAATCAGATTGGTTTTTATTGTCGCAGTATGCGAGTAGTACTGACTGTTCAGGTCGGGTTCGAACGAATTTCTTGAAATGTTATAGTTGCCGTTGTATGAGAGCGTAAAATCGATCTTCTCGCTTACATTGCTGCTCAAGACCGCACCCGCGCCCGGCCCGTACGTGTCGGCTATGTTCAATGCCTGGTTGATCAAGCCGGGAGTCCGGGCATAGGTCAATCCAGATGTGAGGTTGAGGTTGCTCTTCAGAAATCCGACGACGATACTGTGAGTGAAGAACGAGTTGACATTCCACTGTCCGTTAAGGTTGACGGGAAACGATAGCTGCGTCCCGCGGTTCATCACAACTCCACCGCTCAGTACCGTATCGCGCTGCGCTGTCACCGTGGCATTCCCGATATATTGGTTGGTATGGACGATCGACAACAAGAGAAAGGTGCTCCGGTTATTATCGACGTTCGTTACCATGTACCGTGTCGTCAGCGTCTGGGTGTACGACTCGTTCAGCGACGGATTGCCCGTTGCGAGCTGCAGCGGATTGGAATTGTCGACGACGTTTTGAAGCTGGCTGATGCTCGGAGCCTGCGTCGTTGTCCGGTAGAACATCCGGAGGTTGGTATGTTCGGCGATGTTGTAGGTAAGCATCCCGTTCGGAAGAAAATCGTAATAGGTCCGCGTGATCGTGGTGGTCAACGGGAATTGCTGCTGCCCGCGCAGAGCGGCGACCTGATATGAGACTCCCGCCATCCCATTAAATCCCGTCAGCCGAATACGATAGGCGATACCGCCGTTCTGCGTCCAATATTGATTCTGATAGGTGTTCGAAAGAGAGGTATCCGGGATCGTGTATTCGCCGGTAGCGGGATCAAAATTATATTTCTTGTTATCCGAATTATTCCTCGAATATGAAGGATTGTAAGTAAATTGAAGAAGACTGAGCACATCGATCGGTTCGGTATACGCCAGCCGGGATGACACCGTATAGCCGTCGGTGAAAATGGGCGTCTGCTGATTGAGCGTGTCGGCGGTGGTGCGCGTCCCCTGATAATACTCGCTGGCGGCCTGCTGTGATGTCGTTCCCCGTTTTTGATTATATGATGTGCCGAGGTCGAGCGAGATCGTTCTTCCGGGCAGGTCGAATTTATGTCTCAGGACGAGGTGATTGGATAGGTTATCGCCGTTTGTACCCGCGTTGTTGTCGTTCATGGTTTGATTGATCAACTGCTGTGTTGACAGGGAATTGACACCGCCCACCGTACTCGCGGAATTGTTGTTCTGGAAATAAAGCCTGGGGAGTTCGATGATCGAGTTCAGTGTATCGGCATTATATTCAAGCCGCATATCGGCGCGATGGTTCCCATTTTTGCTGTTCGCGGCGCTGTTCTCGTCATAGAATGTGCTGGAATCAGGCGTCGGAAAATACTGCATATGCAGCTTTTGGTCGTTGTCCGTGTTCGTATAGTTGAAGAAATAACTTTGCGTCACGGAAAGATGACTTCCCCACGAATCAGTGTAATTCAACCCGACTGAATTTGTCGTTGCAACACCGTTCTGCTGTCCCACAAGAAAATTGCTGATGTTCGCACCGCCTCCTCCCGGACCACCGCCGCCGCCGAATCCAGCGCCGCCTCCGCCGCCGCCTCCGCGGAATCCGCCGCCTCCCCCTCCTCCAAAACCTCCGCGCTGATTTGTATTCCCCACAACGCCGAGCAAATCCTGGGTGGAAAAATTCTGTTGATTAAGGTCATTGGATAATCCGATCGCCGAAAGCCGTGTTCCCTGGTGGAAATAGTTCGCACTCCCCCCCGCAATATATCTGTCATCGTCCCCGTACCCGCCGTAGCCTTTTCCGAACTGCTGGTTCCGTTTGTCGGTCCTCGTAATGATGTTGAGCGTCTTAACGGACTGGCCGTCGTCGAAACCGGTAAACTCGGCCTGGTCGCTCATCTTATCAAAGATCTGGATCTTTGCGATCGCGTCTGCCGGGAGGTTCCGAAGAGCAAGCGTCGGGTCGCTGCCGAAAAAAGGTTTACCATCAACAAGCACCTGCTGCACGGCTTCCCCCTGAGCCGTCACAGTGCCGTTGGTCACGATCACGCCCGGAAGCTTCCCGACAAGGTCCTCTGCAACGGCATCGGGATTTGTCTTGAACGCGCCGGCGTTGAATTCGGTCGTGTCGGCTTTCTGAACTGCCGGAGGGGGCGATCCTTCAACGTCGACCTCCCCCAGCTGGATCGGGATCTGGGTCAATAAGAGATCTGCCAGATCGGTCGGCTGTGTCTCCACTCGGACAGTTTTCGTGAACATGTTGCATCCAACGTAGGTCGCCTCGAGCGTATAAGAATGTTTCAGAATCCCTGAAAACTTGAAGACCCCGCGCTCGTCAGTCGAACTGATAAACGATTGGGAAGGATCGTCGCTATTTATAAGCTTCACGTGTGCGCCCGGAAGCGGGGTTTTCGTTTTGGCCTCAAGCACCCGCCCCTGAACGCTGACAGTCTGAGAAAAGATACTGATCGGGGATAACAGCAGAAGAGCGAGGAGGGTTCGAAGTGTAATTCGTGTCATCAATAATGCGAACTCATTTTAGTTAATCTATTCGACCCCGTGATTGCAGAATAGTTTAAGAGCGCTGCCGGGAGAATGGCTTTACTAAAAAGCGCGGACCGCCTTGCTTAAGAAGGAAAAAGTTCCTATTCTCTCACAACTTGTTTTCCCAGAAAGATGTGAATGGATATCTCCCGGTCATTCTCTTACATGTTCAAGGACAGTTCATGGTTCCTCAAGGTTTTTATCGGGGGAATATTCGTCATGCTGAGCGGGATCGTCGTCGGGATTCCGTTCCTCCTCGGGTATGAGATCGAGTATCTCCGTGCTGCCCTGGGCCACGACGACATTGTGCTTCCGGAGTGGCGGAACGTTCGAAGGCTTTTCAGGCAAGGTCTGATCGTCCTCTTCGCCGCTCTATTATATGCCGCCGTTTTGGCGGTGATCGTCGGGGCGGCTTTCGGTACACCGACCGCGGCAGAGCTCATCGGAATCCTATGCATTTTCCTTTTTTGTTGGCTGCCGCTCGTCCTGATTCAGTATGCGCACCGGCCGGCCTTCTTCTCATGCTTTTCCGTTTCGGACATCGCAAAACGAACTCTGCGTCACCCCCTGATGTATGTTGTTGCCCTTGCGGCAGGGTTTCTGACCGTTGCATCGTCAGTGTCGCTTGGGTGGATGTCGATGATCGTTGGGTGGCCGTTCGTTGTCTTTTGGGGGATCCTGGCTGAGTCGCATATCCTTGCACAGCTTGCCAAACTGTAATCCCCTGCACGACCATGACCCGATTGGACAAAAGAATAAGTTTTTTCGTACGCAATTTTTTGGATGCAACGCGGTACTATTCCCGCGGATTGATGACCCGGTTCATCGAGGATGATGTGTTGTTCCTTGCATCCGGCATTGCATTCAACGTTCTGCTCTGCATCATTCCCCTCTTGCTCCTTGTCTCCGCCCTCCTTGGGGTGGTGTTGAATTCCTCGGAGATGGCGATGCAGAACATCGAGAAGTTCCTCTCCAAAGCTCTTCCCAATCAGGCCCAGGCCAACGAAATCAAGAATCTCACTTTCCGGATCATCAACGACCTCGTTGAATTCCGCCAGTCGATGGGAGTGTTCGGAGCGATTGTCCTCATTTATACGTCGACGTCCCTTTTCAGCTCCGTTCGATCAGCCCTTCACCGGATTTACCGTATCACAACCACAACCGGAATTTTCCTGAGCCAGCTGAAAGACCTCGTCCTTGTTCTCGCGCTTGGATGGCTCTTTATTTCCATCAACACGCTCAACTGGCTTTACACGCTTATTTCACGGTACAGCGTCGAAATGTTCGGCCCGAATTTCGTCGCGATGCAGACTGCTCTTCCCGATTTTCTCGCGCGGCTTACTTCCTTTCTCCTCACCGTTCTCATGGCATTTCTGGCCTACCGATTTATTCCGTTCTACGGCACCACAACACGCTCTTCGCTTATCTCGGCAATTTCAACAACCGTCCTCTGGAAAATTGCCGGCTTCTTGTTCGCGCTCTATCTCACCACCTTTCAGCCCTTCAGAAAAGTGTACGGCGCCTATGCCTTTATTCTCGTGGCGATGGTTTGGGTCTACTGTTCCAGCATCGTGTTTATTCTTGGGGCGGCTGTCGGAGGGTTATACAGGGAAAGAAAAGAGATCAGCGATATCTGACAAGCAAAAAGAAATCAACCGTTTGCGCTGCGGGTTCGTCAGTTGTTAAGGAAATCCTTTACCACGTTCAAAAATTCGTCACGCTTTTCCAGGTAAAAGAAATGGCCTGCGCCGTCGAACGTGTGCATCTTGGCTTTTGGAATTGAACTCACCAGCGACTCCATCACGAATGGAGAAATGTAATCGTTTTGACCGACCAGAATCAGCGTTTTGATCTTCAGGGTCTTCAGGTCGTTCCGCACGTCAAAGTCCTTCAAGTTTCCCGAGATATCAAAATAACCGGTATTCCCCCACATGGCAAGATAGACGGGCCACGACCGTTCGGGCAAAGAGAAATCGGGGGGAACGCTTGAAGCGGTGGAAAAATAGTTTGGCACCATGATGCCGGATAAAACCGTCCGCTCATAAACATCCGAATAGCGGCCGTCGGCGAAGAGACTGTCCCTCTCATACCGTTTTATCTGGGCGGCAATTTGCCTTGGCATAAAATCCCTGAAGCTGTTGAGCCAGATGGCAAGGTCGGAAACCTGAGCGGTCGTGCTCATGAGAAGAAGCCTGTTGACGCGTGCGGGATATTTAATGGCGTACTTCTGCGCCAGCATTCCCCCCGTTTCATGGCCGATAATATTGAACGCGGAGATGTTGAGGTGGGTCCGGAGCGATTCAACATCGGCGACCATGTTGTCGAGCGAATAGAGCGCAGGATTCTTGAACCGGTCGGACCGGCCGCACCCGCGAGGGTCAAAATAAATCATCTGGCAGGATGAATCAAGTTCCGAAAGGACCGGGACAAGATAATCGAACCCGTAACCGGGACCGCCGGGGAGCACCAGCGTCGGCGAACCGTTTCCTTCGATGCGGATAAAGAGCTTTACTCCCCCTTTTCCCGTGACGTATCCGGTGATCACCTTGTCTTTCAGCGGGATCATTTCGGCGTTCACGGCATCGACCTTCCCTCCCCGCGTGCAGCCGGCAAGCGAGACGGTAACAGCGGAGATCAACACTATTGATGGAAGCAAACGCATAGACATCCTCCGGCAGAGGCAGGTCGTTGATGAGATACTTTCGGCAACAGGTTTCGCCTACACAAAATCACGATGAATGTAGAGAGTTTTTGACAGAATGTAAAGAATTATTTTTTCAGCCATTCACTGCAGAGGCGGTCAAACTCTTTTTTTTTGAATTTTGGTATCCCATAGTTCTCTTCGTTCAGGCGCTGCCGCAGCGCTTCGTAGAGCGTCACCGCACAGGCGACGGAGACATTAAGGCTTTGAATCATCCCCATCATCGGGATCATGATGCTCGCATCGGCCAGCGAGGCCGCTTCATCGGAAACGCCCGCATGTTCGTTGCCGAAGACAAAGGCGACCTTTTTCTTCAGGTCGAACGAGTAAAGAGGACGGGCCGCCTCATCCAGCCGGGTGGCATAAATCAAGAATCCTTCACTGTGAAGCCGGTCGTAGCATTCCCGGAGTGAATCAAACCTTCTTCTCTCCACCCATTTGTTTGCGCTCGACGAGCTTTTCTTGCCGACCTTTGGGAATTTCTCCTTTGTGTACACCAGCTGGACCTCATGAATGCCGACAGCATCCGCAGACCGGAGCATTGCGCTCACATTATGGGGATCATGAATATTTTCGATAACGATCGTCAGGTCGGGCTGCCGACGGGAGAGCACCGTTACTATCTTTTGCGTTCGCCTTTCCGATCTCATTCATGCCTTCCTTAGCTCTCCCGGTGCATGCCGGAAGTCGTTTCAAGCAAAATGATCGAGCCGATCACGAAGAACGCGCCGACGATCTGAAGAGGCCCCATCGTTCCCCCGAGAAAAATAAACTCCGTCGCAATGGCGACGACCGGTTCCAGCGTGCTGGTGATGATCGCCCTGGTCGGAGAGAGATACTGAAGCCCAAAAAAGTAGAAGGAGTACGGAACCAGGATCGAGGTCGTCGAAACAAGAGCGAAGATCTTCCAGTCGGCAAACGTATATCCCGCGGCCAGAATGGTCCGGGGAGGCTGCACAACGAGCCAGAAGAGCGTTGCCGCCCCCAGCGTGAACACGAGAGACGACCAGACGGAATATTTTTTCGTCAGCGGTTTTCCCGCCAGATTGAAGATCGCGTACGACACTGCGGCCATCAGAGCAAAGAGGATCCCTTTGTGGTTCGCGACCAGCAACCCGTTGAGGCCTCCGACGGCGAGAAAAATACCAGCCGTGGAGAAGACCAACGCGAGAAGTTTGAACCGCGTCATTTTCTCGTGCTGCATTGCGATGGCGTACAACGCGACCATGATCGGCGCTGAATACTGCACAACGATCGCCGTCGACACGTTCGATTCCTTGATCGCGAAATAGTAAAAATAGTTCGAACCGGCGATGCCGCACACTCCGACGAAAAAGAAGAGCGGCACGTCGCGAAGCCTGAACACGAGAAGGCGCGGATTAGTCACAAGAAAGGAGACGACGAGAACAACGAACGCGATCGAGACGCGCGTTTGTACGATGATCAGCGGCGGATACTGGATGTTGAACAGATGCTTGACGATCGTCGCCGATGCCCCCCAGAGCGTCGCGGCAATGGCGATGAAGAGATACCCTTTTACCTGCTTCATGTCGGCGGGAGTTCTCCCGATTCGTCTGCTTTGAGGCGGTAGTATTCAGCGAGATCCTCGTCGCCCAGAAGCTTGTACAATTTCGAGAGACGGCTGCAGAGACTCTTGTTGTCCGTGACCCGGTCGAGCCCCTTTTTGACAAATTCAACAAGCGTTTCAAGCGGAGGGATATTGAGGTCAGGATCGTAACAGTCGCATGCGTCCAGGTACGGGTCGGGCGCGACGGGATTGACCGAAGCGGCTTTTTGGTAGTACATCAGGCTGTGTTCAAAATTATCTTCGGAAGAAAACACCGCTTCGAAGACGTTTGCCATCCACATGTACACGTCGTAAGCGTTATGGGGGAATTCCTTCGCAAGCTTCTCCCCGAACAAAATAATTTCATCGATGCGAAGGGAATCGTTCCAGAAGAGCTGCCGGTAGAGTTCAATGTCGTCGATGTGCTGGTTGATCGCCGATTCGAAGGCGTCAAAAATCTCGTTGAAGCTTTTTGCAGAAGAAAAACGGAGGCGTATTTCTTCACGAGGCAGATCAGGCATCGTTTCCTCAGATTGAGGCATAAAATACAGACCGGAACGGTCAAAATCAACAACGCTGAGTCCGCGGTGGTGCTACAGGTAGATAATTTCCGCTCCTTGCCGATCGCAGATCGGGAACGAGAAAATCTGACGGCATTCCGTCACGCTGAGCTTGGATCAGCGACGCATGGATTCAGACCCCCGCTGAATCCATGAAACGGCATCCCGCTCCTTCCAACTGTCCGGAAATTATTTCACCAGCACAATTTTTCTGACGGCCGAAAAATTACCGGCCTCCATCCGGATGAAGTACATGCCGCTCGAGAACCGCTCCGCATTCCATGTCACGGTATAGACCCCGGGACTCATGGTTTCATTGACAAGCGTTCCGACCTCCCTGCCAAGAATATCATAGACCTTCACTGACACGAATCTTGCGTTGACGACCGAGAATTGAACATTCGTCGTAGGATTGAAAGGGTTCGGATAGTTCTGGCTCAGTTCGTATTTCGTCGGCGCCTCTGTCGAAACCGATTTCACAGACAAGACAATGTCGTCGCTGCCGCCGGCATCCTCATAGCGCTGCTTGAATTCCTGAAGATAAAGGTTGGCGATCAGCTGACTATGAATCACCAGCTCGTTCTCGTTATTCTGGGTCTCGGCGGCACTCGACCAGTTATGGGAACCGGTAAGGACAACGTTGCTCGGCGACGGATTATCAGCATCGATCACGGCATATTTATGGTGGAGGAGCGCGCTGCTTGGGCTCGGAGCCAGATTTTTTAAGAGGACATCAACGCCGGCATTTTGCAGCGCCGAGAATTCATTGCCGGTGTCGGTCTTGTTGTCCATCACCACATGAACTTTTTCCCCGGCATTCTTTTTCGCGATCAATGTTGCCGCCAGGTCGTCACGTGTGAAGGTATACATGCAGACGTTGATCGACGATGTCGCGGCGTTGAGCGCCGCGTTGATCTTGGACGTGGTCTTGTCAGAAGGGCTGAAGTACAGCTCCATCGGATACCCGCCGATGAGGAAACGGTGCGGAGTATTGTCGGTCTTGTCGGCTCCGAATCTCGACAATGCCTGATCCGGACTGTCTCCGCTGCTCCCCCACATCTCATTGAACTCAATTGTATACGCCTCAGCGAGCGACCGGTCCTGGATCTCGATCATGTTCTGGGCGTCGTCATCGGTCCCGGGGTCGGTGGCATTCCATGATCCCGTCACGACCCAGTCATTTCTCGAAACGGACGAATCGCGGTGGTCGAAAATATAAAATTTGTTGTGCATCAGTCCATTCCCCGCATTGACAAGGTCGTACGCATCGTCGATGACCGTGATGCCTCCGCTTTTCAGCGTGCCCCAGGGGGCGGTCGTAATATTATCGTGCTCGCCAATGACGCGCACTTTTATTCCACGGCCATGGGCTGCAAGCAGTGCTGAAGCGATCGTGGCTCCGACCCCTCCGCTGAAGCTGTATGCGCACATATCGATCGAATACTGTGCTTTGCTGATCCGGTACAGGAGCACCTTCGAAAGGTCGACCAGCTGCTTTGCGCTTTCCGCCTGGGCAATGGAAAAGCTGACGCTCTTATTGAAGAAGACTCCGATCGAATCGCTTGACGTCGAACCGGTGATAAAAATGGCGTCGGCAGTTGAGTTCGTTCCGGACGGATCAGAAACGAAAACCTGATAATGATAGACCGTCGAAACGGCAAGATTTTTCAATAGTACAGCATGGGCCGTATCAACCGGTGACGTCACCGAATCTGTGTATGAAGGGGTCAAACCATACTTGACAACGGCGATCGAAGGGGAAGACGTAATGACGTTGATGATCACGGAATTCGGGCCGATGCCCGATTCATACGGCGCCGTCGTCATGACCGGGCCGGGAAGCGGAATGACGTCTGCATCGAACCGTGGGTCGACCTCGTAATTTCCGGTGTACGGCGGAGCAGCGGGCGAACCGGGCTGGTATTGTTTCAGGATGCCGACGACGTCGAAGGCTCCGCTCGGAGGCGTGGAGGTAATGTACGAGCCGGTCGTCCCCGTTGCATCGGTAATGGTATTTGCCGATGCGTTGTAGGTGACGCCGTTGATGCGGACCAACCGTCCCTCGTTCAACTCTGTAAAATCATCCGTGTTGAAAGTCTCGTTGACGTCGTGCGCCGTTAAGACGAGCGGAACGGGAAGTGCATTCCCGCGCGAGTGAAGAATATAGTTCGTCGTGTCGGGAGAAACTTCAACAAGCCCGCGGAATTGTGTGATGGTCCCGGTCACCGTCACGCTGTCCCCCAGCTGGTAATCGAACGAACGGTATGGATGGTACACGCACACGCCGCCGGTAGCGTCCTGAACAAATATATTCGTCTGCGTTGCGCTGTAGTCTGCAGTGATAATTCCGGAAACAGTGACAGTCGCTCCGACCTGATACGGCGGGGCCGGGATCCCCTGAGCATTGTTGATATGAATGTCAACGATATGCGCGATTTTAAGCACCGTCACGCTCACGGCCGCGGCAATCTTTAATGGCGTACCGCCGTTGAGTCCGGTCTTGATGATGAAATTTGATGTCACAGAAGAGTCGGGAGCGGTGAGAGAGGTAATCGTGATCTTGCACGAATCCATATCTGTAATTGCCGCCTTGCCGATAGATATCGTGTCCGCGGCAACGGCCGCAACCGCGTTTGTTCCACCGCTTCCCGACAGCGATATGCTCGAAACAGACTCGGACCACACCCAGCCGGAAGGAGGGATCACGATCACGCTGTCGAGCGTGTTGGTTCCGTCGCCGGCAACGGCAATAGTGAATGACGTCGTAGAAAGCGCATTGACCGTCGCGGGGGAAATAACCGCCGTGCCGGTCCCGTTGCCCCCGACCGTAAGAGCTGGTTCCAAGGGACTTGAGGAATTTTGGGGCTGCGGAGACGAGCGAACGACGAAATCGGAGTCATTGTTATTCGAGTCGTATCCGTTTCCAGCCAGCTCGTCGCTGCCTCCCGGGGCCATTGACGAGGATGTCGCCGTTCTGTTAGCTTTTCGTTCGATTGAAGTGGTGTTGCTCGGCGCGGGCGCAGCACCGGCCCCTTCGTACCCGTTCGCTGTTCCGTATCCGACTCGATCGACAATGGACGGACCGGTCGGATTAGCGCCGCTGAGAGCGCTCGCAGCACTGGACAGAGAGATCTTCCCGCCTGTCGCGCTCAACTTAAGGGTATCAGCGACATCGGGCGTCGGCAGATTTACCGTTCCACCGGTACCGGCAGATTCTTGCACCAAAAAGTATCCATGAGCCGCAATGGTTCCGGACAAATTTGTCACCTGCCACGTTGTTCCCGCAGCTGAAGAATACTGGACCGACCATCCGCTGAGACTGACGGGGGACGTGGTCGGATTATACAGCTCAACGAAATCGTTCTTGTACGTCGAACCTGAATTCCCTCCCCCGCCATAGACCTCACTGATGACCACGTGGTTTGCAGGTTGTGCTGATGCCGATTGAATAATAGCGCCTGATACCATTACAACCAAAAGAACATTCGCGAGCACACATTTCATAACGATCCTCTCCTCATAATGATTGCGGAACAATTCCCTTCTCAATATATGAAATTAGCGCTTCAAATAAACGTGAATCTTATGGACACTGCGAAGGAAGGATCCCCTGGCACCGACACTCTTTTTTTATCCCTCCAAAACTCCAACGAGAGGAGGTATGCAACGGCGTCGCTCCGCCATTATCAGACCAGGCTGTTGCAGCAGTTGAAGAACGTGCGCTATCGCGCCCAGACTCACTTCGCGAGCGGCATCGGTCCGTCATTTTTTGAGCGAGACATCGGGAATGAGATTCACTCCTTTCCCGACCGGCGATCTCAAACGAGAAAGCCCTGGTCCCAAAAACCCCGAACGCAAGAGTGCAGCACTCCTCAGACCAGTTTATCGTTGACTTTGTAAGGAGTTTCAGTTATATTTTTGAACTTTTGAATAAACGGCACATGCAGGCTTTTTCTTTTGAAAATAATGAAATGAATATCCGTTCGGAGGTTACGACGTGAAACAGTCTCGCGGCAGGCTGATTCTGGTTCTTGCGGCAATTTGCCTTGCCCTCTACTTTCTTTACCCCACCTATCAGTCATACAGGCTGAATAAACATCTCGAATCACTCACCGGCGCCGACAGCATTGCGTTTCTGCAGTCGAATGAAAAGCAAATTCGCGACGCGCGATCAAAACGGATCAAAGTCGGCCTCGACCTTCAGGGCGGAGTGCGCGTTGTCCTCGAGGTCAACATCTTAAAGATGTTCGAAGAGATGGCCGGAACGAAAAGAGATGACCAGTATAACGCCATTGTTTCTGAGATAGAAAAAGAGACGCAGGTCGGCGATGAGAACGTTGCAGATGTTTTTAAGCAAAAGTTTGAAGAGAAGCAGATCCGCCTGAGCCGGTACTACGGCAGTCTCCGCGAATCGAATGATGAAATTATCAAGAGGCTCAAGGATGAATCCGATAAGGCCGTCGACCGTGCGATCGAAATCGTCCGAAACCGCGTAGACCAGTACGGCGTTTCCGAGCCTTCGATCCAGAAACAAGGAGCAAGGAGGATCATTGTCGAACTCCCCGGCGTTTCAAAAGAGGAAGAGGTTCGGCAGCTGCTGCAAGGTACGGCGCTCCTCGAATTCAAGCTGATGAAGGACCCCGACATCATCTACAAAACCATGGAGGCCATCGACAAATACCTGGCATCACAGGGATTCACGGACACATCCTCCACGCACGCGGCAAAGGACTCTTCGACCCGGCCTTCCAATGCTCTCTCGGCCTTGACTCGATCCGACTCCAATCAATCCGTCACCCCCGGCGAAAAGAGCCCGGAACAGTTCGCGAAAGAACATCCATTTTTTGCTTTGGTCCGTCCGAATCAAAAGGGAACCGGTGAAGGGTATGCTTCGGAGAACGACCGCGCAAAGATCGACAGGATCCTCAATCGGCCTGACGTGCAGACATTGATCCCGAGCGACATGGCATTCTACTGGATGTCAAAACCAAGTTTCACCAGCGAAGGGGTGAAATTTTACGGCTTGCTTGGTCTGAAGAAAACTCCCGAACTGACCGGCGGCGTCATCGTCGATGCGCGCGCAACGATCGACCCGAACTTCAATCAGCCCATTGTGACGATGAACATGAACAGCGAGGGAGCGAGGGACTGGGCGCGCATTACGGGAGCCAACGTCAACAAAAGGATGGCGATCGTCCTCGACAATGCCGTTTTCTCAGCCCCGGTCATCAAAGGAAAGATCACCGGAGGACGTTCCGAGATTGAAGGAATGGAAAATATCGACGAAGCGAGACTTCTGGAGATCGTCCTTAAAGCCGGCGCCCTCCCGGCTCCTGTCGACATCATCGAACAGCGGAGTGTCGGACCCTCGCTCGGAGAAGATTCGGTCCACGCCGGAATCAATTCGTTCACATATGCCCTGATCATCACGGTTCTCTTTATGATCGCGTACTACCGGACAGGCGGACTTGTCGCCAATACCGCATTGTTCATTAACGTGCTTTTTGTTTTCGCGACGCTTGCCGCGTTCGGCGGAACATTGACGCTTCCCGGCATCGCCGGCATCGTGCTGACGATCGGTATGGCCGTCGACACGAACGTTCTTATTTACGAACGCATACGCGAGGAATTGACCACCGGCAAAACGTTGAGCGCCGCGATCTCCGCCGGTTACTCGAAGGCCTTCAGCGCTATTTTCGATTCGCACATCACGACGTTCTTCAGCGGCGTCGTTCTCTTTCAGTTCGGGACCGGACCGGTACAGGGATTCGCATTGACGGTCATGATGGGAACGGCCGCAAACCTCTTCACCGGTATTATCATTACGCGCGTCATCTTCAATTTTATGACGTCGCGCTCAACTGCATCTATTAATTTCGGCTAACAATTGGATTCGGAGTTTTTTCCATGAGGTTATTCAAGAAAACGAATATTGATTTTATGGGGAAGCGAAAACTTTGGTACTCGCTTTCCGGGTTGACATTGTTCATCGGTCTGCTGGCGATCCTGTTCAAGCCCGTCAACTACAGCATCGACTTCGTGTCAGGAACCGAGCTGCTGATCCGCTTTCAGACTCCCCCGTCGATCAATGAAGTGCGGACGACGATGGATAGGATCGGCTTGCCCGGCACCGAAATAAAAACATTCGGCGCGCCGACCGATATTCTGATCCGAACGTCGGCTCAGGAAGAGGGCACCACCGTGGCCGATAGAATCCGGTCGGGTTTGTCAGCCCAGTTTCAGGGGAATAACTTCGAGGTCCTGAAGAAAGAAAAGATCGAGCCGAAGATCGGCGCCGAACTGCGCCGAAACGCCGTCTATGCCGTCGTCGCGACGCTCGTCATCATCCTCGTCTATATCGGGTTCCGGTTCAAGTTCATTTACGGGGTCGCAGCGGTCATCGCGCTCTTCCACGACGTCTTGCTGACGCTGGGGCTGGTGATCCTCTTTAACGGCGTGTCTCCTCATTTGAACCTCGAAATTTCACAGAACCTGATGGCCGCCTTCCTCACGCTGATCGGTTTTTCGACGAGCGATACTGTCATCGTCTTCGACAGGATCCGCGAGAACTTGAAGATTTACAGGAGCGAGAGCCTCTTCACCGTGATGAACAAATCCATCAACGAGACGTTGAGCAGAACGGTCATCACGAGCGGAACGGTCATTATGGTTCTCGTTGTCCTGATCATTTTCGGCGGCGAGGTCAACCGGGGATTCGCGTTCACCTTCTTGATCGGGACAATTACCGGTACGTACTCGTCGATCTACGTCGCAAGCGCGATCGTCCTCGATTATACCCGGTACAAAAACCTTAAAGCCCATCAGGTCTAGTAAAAAAACGGCGCCGTTTTTCGTCAGTCCATGGAGATTCCGCAATGAAATTTGCATCGAAAGAATCCGGAGGGGTCACGGTGATTACGCTCGAGGGAAACGTTCTCGGCGGCCCCGATGCGACAGAGCTCAATAATACGCTCCACAAATTGATCGATGCCAAGAAGAAGAAGGTCGTTGTCGACTTAAGGGGCGTTTCTTCCATGAACAGCTCAGGCCTCGGCATGCTGATCGGAGGCGTGACGACGATGCGGAATGTGAAGGGAGATCTCAAGCTTGCCGGCGCTTCAGAGAAGATCCTCAAACTTCTGCAGGTCACAAAACTTCTGTCCGTATTTGAACATTTCGACACCGTGAAAAAGGCGGTTGAGAGTTTCTAAACCTCTTCTGTCAACAATAAAAAAGGCGTCTGTGCACAAGCATGACGCCTTTTTTGTTGTTCGCCGGTCGTCCGACTATCCCGCGGTAAAAAAGCCGGCGATGATCATCAACAGCAGAAGGAAATTCAGGGCCATCGTGACCATCGATTTCAGGAACGGATAGATCATGCCACAGTAGACAAGAAGGCTCACGCTGGCGATCCCCGAAGCGAGCAGAGCCCATTGTTCATTCGCCTGCAATCCTTTGAAGACGACCATCTGAATCATCCCGCATGTGACAAGAACATGGCCGTCCATGAGCAGGCGGAGCAAATTGCGGTCGTATTGTTTACCATGCTCCGAACGAAGAACAAAAACATCATGCAAAACGCCATTGAGAACAACCCATCCGCCGACACATAATGAGGCGATCGGCAGGTACTCCGGCACCGGATTCATTGGACAAGAGAAATTTGTTTAACGGCAAAAGGGGGATGCGACAGAGTATCAAACCTGCAAGTTGCGCAATAGGCTCCAGCTGCGCGATCACCTACTTTGTAAATTTCTTCTCGACGTCCGTGATCTTATCGACCCGCTTTTTATGTCTCCCGCCCCCGAACCATGTTTCAAGCCAGATCTTGATGATGGACTTGATGACCTCGGCGCCGAGGACCTTCGCTCCCAGCGTCAGGACGTTCGCATCGTTGTGTTCCCGACTGCTCTGCGCGACAAATTCATTGAAGCAGGCCGCCGCCCGCACACCGGGCACTTTATTGCAGACGATCGATGACGCAACGCCGGTCGCGTCGATCATGATGCCACGCCACGCTTCCCCCTTCGCGACGATCCTCGCCACTGCATACGCGTAGTCGGGATAATCGCAGGCTTCTTCGGAATTCGTTCCGACATCGAGCGTTTTGTAGCCCAATTCCGCCAAATATCGCTTCACCATTTCCTTTGTCTGAAACCCGCCGTGATCGCTTCCGATCACGATGAGCTTTGAGCCGACGTTCGTTGACGGGATGGACGAAGTAGCATACACGGCAGGGGGTGTTTCCGGGCGCGGTTGGCTCGTCGTCTCCGCCTGGTCGGTGAGCCGGATGTTCAATGCTCTTGCCTTGTCGCGGGCAGAGGGAGTGACGATCGTATTCCGGTCGGCGAAGAGGACTTGCTTCCCTTCCCTCGCGGCGTTGACGATATCCTGTTCCGTGAGAATTTTTTTCGCCATAGTAGTAATGACTTGCCGAATACGAGCTAGCCACGACGGGAGCCAAGACCCGCGCTACTTCGCGTACTCATCATCCCCCCATTCGACCACTTCAAGTTTTACATTCGCGGTCCCCGTCCCCTTCATTCCCAGCTGCGTGGCAGCGGCGAGCGAGAGGTCGATAATGCGTTCCAGCTTGAAAGGACCCCGGTCGTTGATGCGAACGATGATCGACCGCTTGTTATCGAGATTCGTAACGCGCACTTTTGTGTTGAACGGGAGCGACCTGTGCGCCGCGGTCATTTTGTACATGTCGTACGTTTCCCCGTTCGCGGTTTTCTTGCCGTTAAAATCGTCGGCATAATACGATGCAATTCCCGTCATGGTCTTCAGCGACTTTGCATCGTCACCGGCGGCATGGGATGACGAGCCTGCCGACCGGTCGCGCGTGAACCGGGGTGAGGAAGCGCATCCGCCCGCGATCGACGCCGCAATGAGCACAACGATGATGAAGATCGATTCGCCGGCCAGCGTTTTCGTATGTCGCCTGACGGACTCTTTCACTTTTTTCGTTCTGGCAGGTTCGGAAACGTCCGGCTACAAATACTCATTCATTTGCTTGCGCCGTATATGGTCGACGATCTCCTTGACATCCTGCGATGCCCCCCGTTTGCAGATCAACAAGGCATCATCTGTATTGATAATGATCAGATCGTCGACGCCGACAGTCGTCACCAGTTTATCGCCCGTGTAGATGTACGAATTGTTCGTATTGTACGAAATGACTTTGCCTTGAATGAAGTTCCCGTGTTCATCCTTTGCAGAAAGCCGGTAGACCTCATCCCACGAACCGACGTCGCTCCATCCGAAATTTCCCCGGATGACGTATGTGTCCGTTGCTTTTTCCATGACGCCGTAGTCGATCGAGATCCCGCGCATCAATCCGTACGCGTGGTCAAGGGCCTGCTCGAACAACGGCGTCCCGAGGGACGGCTCGATGCTGGAGAGATGGTCGGAGAGTTCCGGCAGCGACCGTTTGATCTCATTCAAAATGACATCGGCACGCCAGATGAAAATGCCGCTGTTCCAGTAGAAGTCGCCGCTCTCAACGAATTTCTGGGCTGTAGCAAGGTTCGGCTTCTCCGCAAACGTCTTAACTTTGAAGACTCCCTGCGGCAGCGTTCCGTTTTTTCCCCGCTCCTCCTCGACAACTTGGATATATCCGTAGCCTGTTTCCGGATGTGTCGGTTGGATGCCGATCGTAATGAGAGAGGATTTTTTGTGCGCAATGTCCACTCCGACCTCGAGCAGGCGACGAAATTCTTTCTCGTCAGTGACAATATGGTCCGAAGGGAGAACGACCATGACCCCGTCCGGGTCCAGCCGGTGCACGAACATCGCCGCCAGCCCGATGCACGGCGCAGTGTTGCGGCCGATCGGTTCAACGATGATATTCTCCACGGGGATGCCGGGGAGCTGCTTTACGACAGCGCTCTTGTGCAGTTTGTTGACGACCACGAAGATCTTTTCGGAAGGGGTCAAGCCTTCGAGCCGGCCGACGGCATTCTGAATCATCGTCCGGCCTCCCACCATTTCCTTCAGTTGTTTCGGCGACCGTTCGCGGCTGCGCGGCCAGAATCGGGAACCTACTCCCCCCGCCATGATGACGGCGTAGACATTAGCCTTTCCCACAATTCACCTCTAGATTTTGAGCGAGTGTTCGGGATCCTGCAGCATTTCGTTAATGCTCTGAAGCATGGCTGCGCCGTTCGCCGGTTCAGCGAGTGCTTTCGTGAGATGTTCTCCGACTGCGCGCATCATCGCGGCAACGCGCGAATCCTGAGCCGAACCCGACGAATCGACATACTGAATAAATTTCGTGACCGATTGGAAAAAATCCAAAATTTCCTTCTTCCCCTGAGCGCGGGCAACCTCGCTCGAACTCCGTGCGATCATCGCGAGCACGGCAAAAACGCTCTTTCTCTCCGACGGGCTCTTTTCCTCCAGCTTGGAAACGATATCGGTGAATCTCTGGAAGCCGAGCAAAAGATTCTGGTCGAGCAATTCCTTCAATCCCGGCGGTTCCGCGGGAGCAGGAGGAGCGATCGGCTCCGGCTCCGGAAGTGTTTCCGGTTCAGGCTGCGCAACCGATGCTGCTCCCTGAGTTTCTTCGGTGGCCAGAGGTTGAACCTCTGGCTGCGGCTGTTCAGCGATCGGATCCGGGAGCGAAGGCTCAGCCGGCGACTCATCTGATACCACGGGTCCGGCGCCGACAGGGGCCAGAGGTTCTCCCGGAACGTCGAACGGCTCGCTCAAAAATGCTTCAAAAAATTTGTCGCTGAGCAGTGTGGCATCCACGTCAAACTGGTCCGGCGAAAAATCTTCCCCCGAGCGCGTCACGCGCTCCATCACCCATTCCATCGAAAGAGCGGCTTTGGTAAATCCGTTCACATGTTTCAGCAATTGAAGTTCCTGCCTGAGGTTGACCGACTGATCAAGCCGTTCGGTCAGCCGCTTCATTTTATTTCCGTGAAACGGGATCAGGCTGTCCTGCAAACCCGCCTGCGTCCTGTGAAGCACCTGCAATACGTATTGTTCTGGATTATCCATAAATGTAACTTCTCGGGACTCGTTCTGAGACTGCGCAAAAAACTTCATACGGGATGGTCCCCAGCGTTTCGGAAATTTTCCAGCAGGAAATTTCCTCTCCGCCGTCCTTCCCCAATAATGTCACTCGGTCGCCAACCTTGCATGCCGAACGCCTGCCAAGGTCGATCATCAGCTGGTCCATGCAAATCGTGCCGACAACCGGATATTTCTTTCCGTTGACGAGAACCTTCGCTTTGTTCGTCAACCTTCTGCTGATGCCGTCCGCGTAGCCGATCGAGACCGATGCGATGTTCGTCTTGGACGGTGTGTAATACCGGCGCCCGTAACTAACGCTCGTCCCTTTCTCGACCGTTTTCATGAATTCGATCCTCGAACGGATCGACATAGCGGGTTTTAGCGCGATGGATTTTCGCGTTTCGCGGGAAGGATAGTAGCCATACAACACGATGCCGGGGCGGACCATGTCCAGGTACGATTCGTTCAACTGAAGTACCGCTCCGCTGTTGGCGCAGTGTTTTATCGGAATATGGATCCCGGCGGCATCAAGCCCGCGAAGCAGCGAGGTAAAATCCGACAACTGCTTCCGGGCAAATGTGAGATTTTTTCCGTCGGACGTTGCGAAGTGGGTGAAGATCCCTTCCACCTCGATATGACGAAGTGATCTCACCTCGTTGATAAAAGCAAGCGTATCTTTGGGGGGGATCCCGATCCTGCCCATCCCCGTGTCCACTTTGACATGAACGACGGCCTTCTTCCCGGCTGCCGCTGCAAGGCTGTCGAGCTTGCGCGCGATGGAGATCGAACAGAGGGTTGCGCCCAAACGATGTCCAATAAAAAGTTCGAGCTGGGGCTCGGGGGGGGCGGTCAGCACCAGCACGGGGGCGGTGATACCATTGCTGCGGAGCGTTATTCCCTCTTCAACGATCGCTACACCGAGATACGAAGCCAGCTTTCCCTGAAGCACCGATTTCGCGACGGGGATCATACCATGGCCGTAGGCATTCGCCTTCACGACAGCCATGATACGCGGGCGGGCACCGACCTTTTTACGAACTTGCTGTAGATTGTAATGAATTGCTCCGAGGTCAATCTCTGCGTAGGTCGGTCTCATGAATTCAGCATTGTAAAAAATTCAAAGCCAATATAGCGGATAAATGAGGAAGAATCAACGCACATATAGAAAAGCCCACAACCAGATATTTTCGTTGTGGGCTCGTACGGTCGCGACGTTGACGGCTAGTGACCGCCGGCAACTTTCAATCGATTTATTGCTCTCGCAAGGGCTACGCGGGCGCGCTCTTCATCAATTCGCTCCCTTTCCCGCAGGCGCTCCGCTGCCCGCTCTTTCGCTTTCTCCGCCCTTTGAACATCGATCTCATCAGAACGCTCGGCCGTTTCAGCAAGCAGGATCACGTTGTTGCTGTTCACTTCAACAAAACCGCCGCTCGTTGCGTATCGGCTTTCGCTCCCGCCAGAGTCGACCACCTTCACTTGTCCGACGGTGATCGAAGAAAGAAACGGAGCATGGTTGAAGAGGACCTGAAAGCCTCCCGCTTCTCCCGGTGCGCTGAAGCTTTGCACTTCGCCCGAGAAAACTGTTTTGGTCGGAGTGACGATGTCGAGGTTAAAATTCTTTCCTGCCATTGATGTGAGCTGTTCGTTTAGGCTGCCTGCAGTTTCTTCCCCTGTTCAATCGCTTCTTCGATCGTTCCGACCATATAAAAAGCGTTCTCCGGCAGATAATCGTAATCGCCGTTAATGATCCCCTTGAAACCCTTGATCGTGTCCGCGAGTTTTACATATTTGCCAGGGACACCAGAGAATTGCTCCGCGGTAAAGAACGGCTGCGACAAAAATTTCTGGATGCGGCGCGCACGCTGAACGACAAGTTTATCCTCATCCGACAATTCATCCATGCCGAGAATATTGATAATGTCCTGGAGGTCCTTGTAAGACTGGAGAATATTTTTGACCGAGCGGGCGATGTCGTAATGTTCTTGGCCGATAATTTCCGGATCCATGATGCGCGATGTTGAATCGAGCGGATCGACCGCAGGATAAATTCCCATGTCGGAAATCTGGCGGCTCAACACTGTGGTGGCATCGAGATGCGAAAACGTCGTTGCTGGAGCGGGATCGGTAAGGTCGTCTGCAGGAACGTAGATCGCCTGCACGGAGGTAATGGAACCCTTTTTGGTCGACGTAATTCTCTCTTGAAGAGCGCCCATCTCGGTCGCCAGCGTCGGCTGGTACCCTACCGCGGACGGCATACGTCCAAGCAGCGCGGATACTTCGGACCCGGCTTGGGTGAAACGGAAAATGTTATCGATGAAAAGCAGAACGTCCTTTCCCTCCTCGTCGCGGAAATATTCGGCCGTGGTCAATGCGGTCAAACCGACCCGAAGTCGCGCGCCGGGGGGTTCATTCATTTGCCCGAAGATCAAAGCGGTCTTATCCAGCACTCCTGATTCTCTCATTTCCAGCCAGAGGTCGTTCCCCTCTCTTGTCCGCTCGCCCACGCCGGCAAACACGGAGTAACCGCCGTGCTCCTTCGCAATGTTGTGAATCAGTTCCGTGATCAACACCGTCTTGCCGACACCCGCGCCGCCAAACAATCCGGTCTTCCCTCCTTTGGTGTACGGTTCGAGGAGGTCGATAACTTTGATCCCCGTCTCAAACATTTCCTTCTGCGTGCTGAGCTGGCTGAAGTCCGGGGCGGGTCGATGGATGGGATAATATGCTTTGGCTTCGACAGGACCGAGCGGGTCGATCGGTTTTCCAATGATATTGATGAGGCGCCCGAGTACCTTCGGGCCGACCGGAACCTTGATCGGAGCGCCGGTATCGACCGCTTTCATGCCGCGCACCAACCCATCGGTCGAATCCATCGCAACCGTGCGAACGCGATTTTCCCCGAGATGCAGCTGTACCTCAACGACGAGATCTTCCTGAACGCCTTCAGTATTTACTCGCGGTATGGTTATCGCGTTGAGAATCCCCGGCAGTTCGCCGTCTGAGAAATCGATGTCAATAACGGGTCCGATAACCTGGACTATTTTTCCTTCGGCCATTCTTATCCTTTCGTAAACCTTTAATAGCGCAATGTTCGTAACTAATAAGATAAATTAGCGATTTTTTGCCTAAAAATCAATCCAATCCCTGAAAATTATCCTGCAAGTATAGCTGAAATAATGGACTTACCATGGTGGCGGCCGTTTTCGATGAATATTTTATTGTTGTTCTTCCCGGCGGCGATGGATCCCGCAATGTAAAGTCCCTTCACGTTTGTTTCCATCGTCTTCTCGTCGTGGACCGGCGCCATGGTTTGAGGATCTGTTTCAACTCCTGCGGATTTCAGAAAGGCGACGTCGGGGTGATATCCCGTGAGCACAAAAACGAAATCGTTCGGAAGAGAAAACCGGCCTTTGGCGCTGCTCTCCAGCACGACAGAATCCTTTTGAACCTCTTTCAGTTCGGTCGAAAAATACGCGGTAACCGTCCCCTCTTTTATCCTGTTCTCGATGTCGGGAAGTATCCAGTATTTAATGCCATCGCTTAATCTCTCATTTCGATGGACCAACGTAACGGAAGCTCCGTGCCGGTACAGTTCCAGTGCGGCGATAGCGGCAGAGTT
This sequence comes from Bacteroidota bacterium, assembly GCA_035506275.1. NCBI lineage: Bacteria > Pseudomonadati > Bacteroidota > Bacteroidota bacterium. The sequence goes on along the minus strand of DATJPT010000009.1, from coordinate 94,358 downwards.
CTTGCCGCCGATCACGGCGACTTTCTGCCGATAGAAGGAAAACGGCTCGGAGTAATAGTGAGAGACCTTCGGCAATTCTTCCCCCGGGATTCGCAATAAATTCGGGTTGTCAAAATATCCTGTTGCCACCACAATGTTCCGAGAGGTATATGCCGACCTGTCGGAGGTAAGTTCAAAACCGTGCACTGTTTTTTGCGCGGAAATTGCCCGCTCAAACAGGTTCAATCTCAGCTTGAAATGTTCTGCAACGCGGATGTAATATTCCAAGCCGTCGATCCTTGTCGGCCGCATCGAGGAGCAAGTAAACGGAATCCCGCCGATCTCGAGGAGTTCCGGAGTGGAGAAGAATGACATTGCTGCGGGGAAGTGCTGGAGAGAGTTGACCACTCCCCCTTTCTCCAGGAGAAGATATTTTAATCCTGCGGCGCGAGCTTCAATCGCTGCAGAGAGCCCCGCCGGGCCCGCTCCGATAATGATGACGTCATACATAGAAGATTCGTCCACAAAAAATCCGTCCTTCTTGGCTGCGAAAGGACGGATTTGAGTTTGCCAGAGCTGAAGGTGGGATTTGAACCCACGACCTGCGGTTTACGAAACCGCTGCTCTACCGCTGAGCTACTTCAGCATTGGTTCAAGGTCAGTTTCACCTGATAATATAGAAAAAATTAGAAGAAAATTCCAATAAACGGGCCCTGGATCAGCCGTGTATAATTTTGCGACTTATCGCTCATCGACCAGCTCTGAGCTTCAAACCTGTAGCCCGCCGTCATCCCTTCACCGATGAGACCCCGAAACAGAAACTGAAGTTCAACCAGGCCTGATGTTGAAGACCCGCTTTCAACGCTGAAGCCGGCAGTACTATAATAAAGGACACCAACACCTGTGATCTGAAATCCGAAGTTCTCCGACACCTGCTCAAACTTTAACCCTGTCCCGATGCCCACATTCGCTATGTTAAAATCTCTCGTCGAATTCGTCGCTCCGCTAGCCTGGACAAAATTAGTCGAAAAGACAATGGGGAGAAAAAAATTCGCATGGTCGGAGGCCGACGCGATCCCGATATCGGTAATGGATTCCGCAGCAAGCGAAATTTCCGAACGGTTCTCGTTGTTAAATTTGTACGGAGAATACCCGAACGCGACTCGCAATCCCATTTGCCGGTACTCAACCGACCACAAGGGGTTGGTGATTCGAATTCGTGCAGAATCGGAGAGTGTATTTCCCCCTGCGGCATAGAAATTCTGCGCCGAGGCGCCAAGGCCGACCGAGCGATAATCGTCAAGCGAGGGATAGCTTTCGTCAAAAAGCTGTCCATACGACTTGCCCGTCATCAATAAAAGAACGACACACCACAGCCAACTTCTGCGGGACATCATGCGTTGCATGCGTGAATATTTCCTGTATACTTTTGCTGACTCAAGGTAGCGCTTTTTCACTAAAGTTTCATCATTCAAATTTGGAATTTGAAGGTAAAAAACATTCGGCGTATATTTACTTATGCACCAGTATAAAAAAGCCACCGGCCCGTTGATACCTCTTCTGCGGTTTGCAGCAGCCGGCACATTCGCGATTCTCTTTTCCCTTTTCCCAGCGTGCAAAGACTCGTCAAATTCCGTTTCGGCGCTGGATCAAATTGTTTTTCCTGCAACCGGAATCAGCTATGAGAAACAGGTGCAACCGCTGTTTAACGTCGGCTGTGCGACCACCTCATGCCACGATAGTCAGGACGCAAAACTCAACCTGACAAGTTACGGGTTGTGGAAGCTGGACCCGGGCGTGATCGTAGACGGCGACTCAACCAACAGCAGATTTGTCTGGTGCATCGAAGCAAAGGCGGGATCGCCGCCAATGCCTCCGGCGAGACCGCTTGTCGAGAATCAGATCCAGGGGTTGAAACAATGGATTCATGAAGGGGCGAAAGACACCAAGTAACGGCGTTACTTCTTCTGCACGATATGCATCAGGTCGAGCTCGATGCTCTCTTCCGGCTGTTCCACGATCCTTCCAAGTTCCTTTCCGCCGGAGATCACGATAAAGGTGGGAACGCTCGTTATATCGTAGGTCTCGGTCAACCCGTCGCTGCTTCTCTTTGAACGATCAACGCCGTACAATTCGATGTTCGATTCGGGGATGCGGGCAAGGGAGACCGTCTTGAAAAATTTCGGAAGTTCGCGTTTCGTGTCGCCGCACCATGTGCCGCCGAAGACAATGAAGTGAATGTTCTTTGCAGCGGACGAAAGAAACGCAACAGATGCAGAATCCGGCGTGAACGAATCGTAGTTCTTCTTGTACCATTGGAATGAGCTGTCGGATTCGAGTATCGCGGGGGAAATCCGGCCCGTGAGAATTTTTTGACCGTGAGGATCAACGGAAACACGGTATGAACTGCTCGGGCCGCAGCCGCCGATCAACGCCACTACCACAATAACGACCGCCGCACGCGTCATTTCAATCCACCTTCGTTACTCTGATATCTTTTCCCCACATGAGCTTCGACCGGAGAACGTCGTAGTAGCTCTTGTCCTTCCGTTTCACAAGCTTTACCGAGTAATCCGCTTTCTGGACAAAAAGATTCACGGGGGGGGTGAACATCTGTTCCTGCTGTCCGTCTGCCGTCACCCGCACACTTTGAAGTTTGGATTCGACGACGACGCGGACCACGCTCGAGTCGGGGACGATGACGGACCTTGCCGTGAGCGTGTGCGGACAAATCGGACTGACGGTCAGAACGTCCGTCGTCGGGACAGCGATCGGTCCGCCGGTCGCGAGCGAATACCCGGTAGTTCCCGTCGGGGTCGCAACGATGATCCCGTCGGCCCGGTAGGTCATCAGGTAATCATTGTTGACGTATGTTTCAAGGTCGATGACGCGCGAAGAATTGCTCTTGTCGATGACGATGTCGTTGACGCCAAAGAATTGCAGATCGTCCCCCTCGGCAGTCACCTTGATCACCATCCTGTCCTCTATGACATGCTGGTTGTTCAGGATGTCATCGACAAAGGACTCCACTTCGTCGATCGAGAGTTCGGCAAGGAATCCGAGTTTTCCAAGATTCACGCCGAGAATCGGAACGGCTGCACGGCCGACAAGCCTTGCGGCAGAAAGGATGGTTCCATCGCCGCCGAACGCGACCAAAATGTCGCATTCGCCGGCAATCTCCTCGAGCGGGGCCGTGTCCTTCTTCGCAATGACCTTTTTGCCCGTCTCTTTGTTGACAATTTTAGCGATTTCATCGTGCGTTACGAATTCAATCAGCCGCTTCTCTCCAGTTCCAAGCAGCCGCTGAACAGCTTCCCCGAGTGTTTCCTTCGTCAGGTTCCCAACAATACCAAATTTCATTTCGACGCCTCACTCTTCTCTGCCGGCGATGGAGTCTCTTTCGCAAGTTCATCCACATAGTTCAATTTTAGGTCCTGGATCACGCTCGAAAGAAAACGCTCTTCATCTGCCGAACGGTTGCCTTTTGTCTTCTCCTTTAACATATCGAGCAAGTCAATTGATAGTTGAGCTTGCTCCAAGTTCTTTTCTATCTTATCCGTCACAGGGTTCTTCATTTTCCCCATTTGTTGAAGCGCTGCCGCCTGGAACATGGAAACAAGCTGGATAAACATGATCTCATTCTTTTCGAGATTTTCCATTTTATTTCTTCTGTCTATCGTTACACATTGTTTGAAACCGATCTTCTTTCCAAAAAGCGATGGATGCAATGGTACGAAAGAGAAGCGCCAAAATCAAATTCAGCGGAGCGAGCCGGCGCAATATCAATTTATGTCTATGCTGTTTAGTGAAGCGCCGGAGGGTTCAAGCAACCTCGGAATTCCATGTCTCCCAAAGCTTTGCGTACTTTGTAAAAACATAGAACGACGAAAGAAGAGCGAGGAGTAATCCGGGCACGCCGTCCAAAAAACCGAGCCTCAGAAAATACATTCTGATGAACGACCAGGGGGGACGAACGACGACATCGATCGGCCGGAATTTTTTCTTCCCGTCGAACGATTCTTTGCTCGCAAGCGTCGTGTAACGGTTGAATTTGGCAAGATAGTGGAACAGGTTCGGGTCTGTAAAATGAAGCAGGTCGTGTCGAAGTCTTCCCGTGGTCCCTTGAATATTCAATCCCTCATGCACCGCCGCTTGTGAGAACGACGCCCGATCTTTTCTGAACAAACGCGTCACTCGTCCCGGATACCAACCTGAGTGCCTGATCCATCGGCCGAGGAAATAGGCCCGGCGGGCGACCGAGTAGGCGGAATGGTCGGGGGGAGAATTCAAGAGAGTCCGTATTTCCGAAGCGAGTTCGGGAGTGACGCGTTCGTCCGCGTCAAGCCAAAGAACCCAATCATGGCTGGTTTTCGAGACCGCGAATTCCTTCGCTTCGGAGAAGCTTTTCCACGGTTCGACAAAAATTTTTTGCGTGAACCGCCGGGAAAGAGCCAGGGTGGCATCTTTACTCTCTGCGTCGACGATCACAATGTCGCCGGCCCAGGCTGCGCTCTCGAGGCAGGCAATGATATTCCGCTCTTCATTGCGGGTAATGACGATCACCGACAGCGGTGTCATGCCGTCTCCCTCACGAGCAGTCGCTTCATTGCAAGCGACAATCCCACCGTGAACCAGGTAAATACCATGATCTGATGGCTGCCGAAATTCCACTCAAACAAACCATTGACAAGAAATCCGATGAAAACGGCAAAGGCCCCCAACGTCACCGATCCGTAAAGCCAATCGGTGTTTGCACTTCTTAGATTCTGAAATTCCACGATGAGGATCCTGAGAAAAAGGGCGACGACCGCCGTGAGACCCACGATGCCGAGCGTGACGAGGAGCATGACGAAATTATTATGAAGGTGCCCGGCCACTTCTGTGTCGTCGGGAGACCGGTATTTGTCGTAAATTTCGTGCATGTCCGAATCGCCGACGCCAAGTAAAGGATGGTCGGCGAAGATCTTGAGACCGGTCGACCACATGACAAGCCGTGAATGATTCGTCGGGTCCGAGAGGTCGACAATGCTTTTTGCCCTGTGCACCTGCGTTGCGGGGGCGAACAAAAAGAAAAGGACGAGAAAGGCAACAAGCACGAAAAAGAGATATTTGTTCTTCAGAAGGCTGATGACGACAAACCCGGCGAGAAATCCCACCCAAGAACTGCGCGTATTGGTGAGGATCAAAGCGATGAACGAAGGAACGAAAAAGAGCGCCATCCATCGCTTATAGACTGCGGGGGTCTCTTTATGGAGAAGGAACGGGACAATGAGCAAGCAGGTGATCATCTTCAACCCCCCCGTCGTCATGTAATGCTGGAAAACGTAAAGCCTTCCCTCCCGCTCAATGTAATAGTACGCTATCTCGATGATCGAAACGGCGGCAACGGCAGCAAAAATAATGAAGAGGCTTCGCAGGATCTTTTTCCGCGAATCAAAAGACAGGAGTACTAAATAGATGACTGAGATGAGAAGCAACCGTTTGGCGTTTACCGCCGCCTGAGCAGGATAGATCGCCGTGGTAATGGTCGTCAATTCGATACACACATATGCCAAGAAGAAATAATCGAGCGGGGTCCGAAAAAAAAGCCACCGCCGTTCGGCAGCGCTCCAGTAGATGACGAACAGAAGCGAGAGGCCGAACGCAACCGAGGACGCGGCGATCGAAATTGAAATTGTCGCTACCTGAACCACCAGAAGCGCAAAGAGGATGAGGACATGCTGCTGCCGGCGGGAATCGGTGAGGGTTTCACTCATAGGTTCACTTCAGGCATTGAATTGTAGATCACACAGCCGCTTGTAGAGACCGTTCTTCTGTTTTAACAACTCCACGTGCCGTCCTTCCTGGACAATCTTCCCTTTTTCAAGGACAATGATCCTGTCGGCGTTGCGTATGGTCGAAAGCCGGTGGGCGATCACGAGCGAGGTGCGGTTGCGCATCAGGCGTTCGATCGCCTCTTGAACAAGGACTTCGCTTTCCGAATCGAGCGCTGAGGTCGCTTCGTCAAAGATCATTACAGGAGGATTCTTCAACAGGGCGCGCGCGATCGAAATGCGCTGACGCTGTCCGCCGGAAAGCTTTGTGCCGCGGTCGCCAATGACCGAATCGAAGCCGTCCGGCATCTCCTCGATAAAACTCAGTGCGTTTGCCGCCTTCGCCGCTTCGCGGATCTTGTCGTTGGGAAATTCGGCCAAGCCGTACGCGATGTTGTTGCGAACGGTGTCGTTAAAGAGAATCGTCTCCTGCGTCACGATGCCGATCTGGCCCCGCAGCGACCGGAGGGCAAAACGTTTAATGTTAACGCCGTCGAACTCGATCACGCCTTCGACCGGATCGTAGAACCGGGCGATCAGGTCGACGAGGGTGGTCTTGCCGCTTCCGCTCGGACCGACGATCGCTACAACCTCCCCCTTTTTGATCCGAAGATTAATGCCGCTGAGAACCTCGGGCCTGCCCCCCTTGCCGTTATCGGCAGATGAATAGACGAAGGAAACGTTCTTGAATTCGATCCCTTTTTTCAGCGTTGAGAGGGGGACTGCATCCGGATGATTTTCGATCGCGGGCTTCGTGTCGAGGATCTCAAAAATGCGCCGCCCGGCGGCTGCGAATTCCTGAAGCCGGTTTGTCACGCTGCTGAGCTCCTTGATCGGCGGCATCACCTGGAAGATGGCAAAGAGGAATCCGAGAAACTCCGCGGCTTTCATTTCACCCGTGACAAGCACCTGCCGTCCGCCGTACCAGATGATCGCAACGCCGGCGACGATCGAAAGGAATTCGGTGACGGGGGCTGCGAGGTTTCTGACTCGCGTCATCGTCAGCATCGTTCGAAAATAGCTTTTCGTTTCCTTCCGGAATTTTTTGTCCTCAAAATCCTCCATCGCAAATGCTTTCACCACTTTCACGTTCGAAATGGTCTCCTGAAGCACGGAGGTGATGTCGGCCATCTTCTCCTGCATCACGCCGCTTTCTTTGTAGAGCCGTACGCCGATCGAACTGATGATATACAGCGAGAATGGGAAAACGACGAACGAGAGAAGGGTCAGTTTCCAGCTCAGCGTGAAGGCGATCGCCAGAAAGACAACAACCAGCAAGGGTTCACGGATCAATGTCACGAAACTCGCCGAGACGCCGCCGTTGACGACGTTCACATCGTTCGTGATGCGCGAGATGAGATTACCGGTCCTCTCGTTCGTGAAATAGCTGAGCGAAAGATTGTGCAGATGGCGGTAGAGCTCGTTGCGAATGTCCATCATCAACCCTTGTTCAACGTATGCCATCATATACGATTGAACGTAGCCGAACAGATTCTTCAGCAAGAACACCACCAGAATCACGAGACAGATCTTCAGCAATGAATCGGTCTTGGAGCCGGTGAAGATGAGCGACTTGATAAGGCTTTCAAGCTGCTGCTTGCCGCTGATCACTTCATTCGGTACAACGCTGTTCCTCGGCGGCGTCTGCACTTGCGAGGCCGATTGGTCAAACAGCGTTTCAACAAGGGGGATGGAAAGGTAGATCGATGCTCCGCTAAAGACGGAATAAAATACCGTGCAGGTGATCGACAGGGCCAGCCGTTTCCAGTACGGGCGAAGGTATTCCAGGATCCGAAAAAATATTTTCATATCAGGAAAGTCGTTTGATGGAGTTCAGGCTCTCGCTGGAGACGGGCGGGAGCTCCGCTCCCCTCGCCCGTGCGGCCTGAAATTCCCACACTTTACCGAGCAAAACGAGTTTATAGAACGATGAATACACAGCGAGCAGAAACCCGCGGAAGCCGTCGCGGAATCCCCCCAGGACGATGAACATCCGCACGAACACGGAGAACGGATTGAGAATAAAATTGAACCAATGGACCGAACGGTCCCCTTTTTCATTCAATCTGTTTGTCACGTCGAGAGAAGTATAGTCGTTGAGCTTCGATAGATATTGCGCGAGCGAGTAATAGGTAAAATGATTCAGAGGCGCGCGCAAGGTGCCAACCGGCCCCGCTACCTCGACCCCCTCATGCACTGCCCGTTGCGGAATCGATGCTTTTGACCCTAAGAACAATCGAAGCTGATACCCCGGGAACCATCCTCCATATCGCATCCATTGTCCCAAAAAAAAACTTTTGCGGGCGATCCTGAAACCGGTGTGCCGTTGCTGAGAGTGAAGGGTCTCCTCAATCTCCCGGCGCAATTCTTCCGGGACCTCTTCATCGGCATCGACCAGCAGCACCCATTCGTGCGACGCCGATGAAATTGCGAATTGCTTTTGCGGAGCATATCCCTGCCACTCCCTCTGTACGACGGTCGCTTTCAGGCGGCGGCAGATCTCCAATGTCCTGTCCGTGCTGAAGGCATCGACGACGATGATCTCGTCTGCCCATTGAACGCTCGCGAGGCAGCGTTCAATATTTCGCTCTTCGTTGAAGGTAACGACGACGACGGAAATTCTCTGCATAGGACGGTTAGCGGGCGACGAAATTCACAAGTTTGTTCTTGACGACAATTTCCTTCACGATTTGCTTGCCGTCGAGATGCTGTTTCACATTCTGCTCGGCATAGGCCAGCCGTTTCAACAATGATTCATCGCTGTCCACGGGAACGCTGCTTTTGGCCCGAATTTTTCCGTTCACCTGGAATACCACTTCGACCGTCTGCTGCTGTATCTTCGATTCATCGAACGCGGGCCATGGTTCATGTGCCAGCGACGACGCATGGCCGAGCTTCTGCCACAGCTCTTCAGCGAGATGAGGAGCAAACGGGGCAAGAAGAAGAACCAGCGGCTCGAGGACCTGCAGCGGCCGCAGTTCGGTCTTTGTCAACTCATTCACAAGGATCATCATTTGGGAAATCGCCGTGTTGAAATGAAGCTCCTCGATATCTTCGCCGACTTTTTTTACCGTCGCGTGAAAAAGGCGCTCCACGTCGGCAGATATTTCAACGTTCTTCACCGCCGGATCAAGGTTCCCCTCTTCGTCGGTGTACAGCCGCCAAACACGGTTGAGAAATCGATACACCCCTTCTACGCCGCGCGTGCTCCACGGTTTCATCTCCTCGAGCGGCCCCATGAACATCTCAAACAACCGCATCGAATCGGCGCCGTACTCTTTCACGACCTCGTCCGGATTGACAACATTCCCGCGCGACTTCGACATCTTTCGCGAATCCTCGCCAAGAATGATCCCCTGATGCCTGAGCTTCATGAACGGCTCTTTCGTACTGACGAAACCCAGGTCGAACAGCACTTTGTGCCAGAACCGCGCATACATCAGGTGAAGAACCGTATGTTCGGAACCGCCGACATACAGGTCTATCGGCATCCAGTGGCGCTCGAGTGCCGGGGAGCAGAACTGCTTATCGTTCTTTGGGTCGATGAACCGGAGATAATACCAGCAGGAGCCCGCCCACTGCGGCATGGTGTTCGTTTCCCTACGCCCTCTCAAGCCGGTCTCTTGGTCAACAACGTTGACCCATTCGGGAGCCAGCACCAGCGGCGATTCGGTCGTCCCGCTCGGTTGGAATTTTTTTAAGTCCGGCAGAAGAAGCGGAAGCTCTTCCTCGCGAAGAGGTTTCATCGTCCCGTCTTCGAGGTGGATGATCGGGATCGGTTCCCCCCAATACCGCTGACGTGCGAACAGCCAGTCGCGCAATTTATAGTTGACCCTGCGTTCTCCGATCTTTTGGGACTCGAGCCATTGGATAATTTTTTCCTTGGCTGCTTCCACGTAAAGCCCGTCGAGAAACCCGCTGTTGATCGCCGGGCCGTCTCCAGTATACGCTTTTCCCTGAAATCCCTCCGATGGCTGCACAGTCCGAATGATCGGAAGGTCGAACTTCTCGGCAAATTCCCAATCGCGTTCGTCCTGTCCCGGAACGGCCATGATCGCTCCCGTTCCGTATCCTGTCAGCACGTAGTCCGCGATCCAAACCGGAATTTCTTTTTTGGTCGCCGGATTGATAACGTAGCTTCCTGTGAACACGCCGGTCTTCTCCGTGTCCGCGCCCCGTTCAAGATCGCTTTTTAATGCTGTACGTTCCCGGTATGATTGAACAGCGTTGCGCTGCGCTTCTATCGTGAGCGCATCCACCAGCTGATGCTCGGGCGCGAGCACCATATATGTTGCGCCAAAAATGGTATCCGGCCGGGTCGTGAAAATACGGACAACGTCGGATTTCCCTTTCACCGGAAAGGCAATCTCCGCCCCATCCGAACGGCCGATCCAATTCTTTTGCTGTTCCATCGTCGAGGGGGGCCAATCCAGTTCCCTCCCGTCTTCCAGAAGACGTTCAGCGTAGGCAGTGATCTTCATCATCCATTGGCGCATCGGCCGCCGCTCGACCGTGTACCCCTTGTCGGTCCACTCCGCAACTTCCTCGTTGGCAAGCACGGTGCCAAGGCCTTCGCACCAATTCACCGGAATTTCGGCGATGTACGCGAGGCGGAATTGAGCGACGAAATCATGCTTTTCTTTTTTGGTTTTCTTGTCCCACTCATCAGCAGTAAAGGAATCTCCCGCGCGAAGATCTTTGGTCCCTTGACGCTTCAGTTCGTCCTCAAGCGTCTGAATCGGGCGAGCTTTGTTCGCCCGCACGTCGTACCACGAATTGTATATCTGAAGAAAGATCCATTGCGTCCACTTGTAGTACGAGGGGGCGGTCGTATCGATCTCGCGCGACCAGTCGTAACTCATCCCCAGCATTTTGATCTGACGGCGGAAGGTCGAGATGTTCTGCTCGGTCGTAATGCGCGGGTGGATATTTGTCTGCATCGCATAACGTTCGGCGGGAAGTCCGAAGGCATCCCAACCCATCGGATGCAGAACGTTGAACCCTTTCATCCTTTTATACCGGCACAAAATATCCGTTGCCGTGTACCCCTCCGGATGTCCGACATGAAGGCCCGCCCCCGATGGATACGGATACATATCGAGAATATACGCCTTGGGCCTGCTCGAAGAACTTTCCGTTCGGAATGTTTCACGCTCTTCCCAATACTTCTGCCATTTAGTTTCTATTTCCAAAAAATTGTATTTCATTTTTTTCGAATTTATCCCTGACTCGATCCGCGAAAATCAAAATTAAGCTTAAAGTATAAGCCGTTTAGTTGTTGTCTTCTGTCTTCTGTCTTGTTCCTACTCCCCGCTGTCCACGGTCTTCTTAATGTAGATCATCGCCGTCCCTGCAGTGCCGATCCGGAATTTTGACTGCAATTCTTCAACCGTCGCTCCATTCTGGGCCATGATGGTTGCCGCGGTATGACGAAGCGAGAAGGCGGTGATGCGACGGCTCTTCCCGCTCTTCACGCCCGACTTTACCAGGTATGAATTGACGCGTTGCCTGATCCCGCGAGTGGTCATCCGTTTTCCGCGAGTGCGGTTGCCGGCGCTCATGAAAAGGGGTTCGTTGTCGTCGGCATCTTTCCTGAATGCCAGGTATCCCTGAAAGGCCTCCTTTACATCGTTCGGAAGGATCACCGATGTTTCTTTTGTGGTTTTCCCTTTCCCCTGTACGTAAAAAACCATCGTCGAGCTGACTGTTTTTAAGTCGCCGATGTTCGCGCGGATCAATTCAATCTCCGACAAACCGCAGCCGACCATCGCTTTGATGACGGCAAAGTCCCTGAATCCTCGTTCGTCAACGCGTTCGATCGATTGGAAAATGGCCTGGACATCCTGCATTGAAATGGTTTCGCGCGAATGCTGCTGCGGTCTTTTATTTCCTTTGACCTCCTTTGCCGGATTCCTCTCAAGAACTTTCATTCCGACAAGATAGTCAAAAAGACGCCTGAGAGCCGTCAAATACGTCGAAACCGAAACAGGCGATAACTTGAGTTTCTTGGTCAGGTGCATCTTGTAGCGTTCAACATCCTCGACCCGGAACTGAAACTTCTGATCCGAGGGATACCAACGCAAGAACTCATGCAGCGATCGTTCGTACGTGCCGCGCGTTTCCGGCTTGCTTTTTCGCAATTCTTTCAGGAATCCCTCGTAGTAACCGAGTAAACGCTGGTGAGATATCCGGACAGAAGAAAAATGCGACGGCCTCATGCAGGAGCGGCAGACTTTTTAGTGGGATGAATCCTTCTTCCTCTCTTCACAATAACAGAAATTAACGAAAATAGGAGTGAGAAGCAATGAAGCGCGGGGGAATGAGAATGCTCTTGTCCGCTGCGATCTTTCCCCCGGAAAGAAGTGCAAAAATATCCGCTCCTTTTTTGAAATCGCATATTTATTTAGTATCATTTATTGCCATGTACCATGTAAAAAAAATATTTTCCTCGGCCAACAGAGTCGTCATTAAGGTCGGGACAAATCTTTTAGCGCACCGGGTGAAGGGAATCAACCGCGACAGGATCACCGCGATCGCAAAAAGCGTTTCAAGCTACCAAGCAGCCGGCAAACAGGTGGTGGTCGTAACCTCCGGCGCTATCGGAGCGGGAATGCTGCTGCTCGGGTTACGAGACCGTCCGAAGGCCATCCCCGAAAAACAAGCCGCTGCCGCGATCGGCCAGCCGATTCTGATGGAAGCGTACGAGAAAGCTTTCAGGGAAAACAACTGCGCGATTGCCCAGCTTCTGTTGACGAAGGACGATTTCGTCAACAGATTCCGCTACAATAACGTTCAGAACACGTTCGCCGCTTTGTTTGCAAAAGGCATCGTTCCGGTGGTCAACGAAAATGACACCGTCGCCGTCGAGGAGATCAAGCTCGGAGACAACGACAACCTCTCGGCTCTCGTCGCGAATCTTGTCGAAGCGGACCTCCTGATCATTCTCAGCGATGTCGACGGCCTTTTTTCAGATGACCCTTCGAAAAATCCTGACGCCAAGCTCATTCCCGTGGTCGACAAATTTTCTCCGCAGCTTGAAAAGCTCGCAAAAAAGAACAGAAGCGAATTAAGCACGGGCGGAATGATCACCAAGATCCGGGCTGCGAAACAATGCGTGTCCGCTGGGATCGCCGTCATCATCGCCAACGGGACAAACCCGGCGGTTCTCGATGAGATCGCCCGGGGGAATTATCCCGGAACGTTGTTTTTGCCGGCGAAAAACACATTGAGCGTCAAGAAAAAGTGGATCGGATTTGTTTCCGATTCAAAAGGAAGCGTTGTCATCGACGGCGGTGCGAAGAACGCGCTGCTTACGAGACAAAAAAGTCTTCTTCCCTCCGGAGTTTTGGAAGTGCGGGGAGAATTCAAAACTGCGGACACGATATCGGTCGTCGATACAGAAGGAAAGGAGATCGCGCGCGGCGTAGCTGCCTATGCCTCGTCGGACTTGAATAAGATCAAGGGGAAACGGACGACCGAGATCCAAAAGATCTTGAACCGCAAGAACGGCGATGAAGTGATCCATCGTGACAATCTCGTCCTCATTGGAGCTGAATGAACTCCGGCGACGTACAAAAAAAAGCCAGGTCGGTAAAGGAAGCGAGCGCGGTTTTATACAATTGCTCATCGAAGAAAAAGAACGTCCTGCTGAAAGCAATAGCGGCAGAACTACGCAGACAAGTTCCGGCGATACTCGAGGCAAACAACAAAGATCTCACTAGGGCAAGATCCGCCGGACTTTCAAGTGTCCTCATTGAACGCCTGGCGCTGAGCGGGAAGCGGATCGACCAGATGATCGCAGGGGTCGGCGACATTGTTGAATTGCCGGACCCGGTCGGCGAAATAATGGAAAAGGTCAAAAGGCCGAACGGGCTTGTCATCGAAAAAATAAGAGTTCCCCTTGGAGCCGTCGGCATCATTTATGAATCCCGCCCAAACGTCACCATCGACGCTTCCGCGCTCTGCTTGAAATCGGGCAACGCTGTCCTTCTTCGCGGCGGCTCTGAAGCCATCAACACAAACAGGACGCTTGTTAACGTTATCAAATCGGCTCTGAAAAAAGCAGGTCTTCCAAAGGGTTGCGTTGAATTCATCGGCACGACGGAGAGAAGCGCTGTTTTAGAAATGGTGAAGCAGGAAGAGCATCTTGACGTTCTCATTCCGCGCGGAAGCCAGAAGATGATCAACTACATCCGGGCACATTCTACGGTGCCGGTGATCGCCCATGGAGAGGGGAACTGTCATGTATATGTGGACGGCAGGGCGGATCTGGCGGTCGCGGAAGAAATTGTCTTCAACGCGAAAGTCCAGCGGCCGTCGGTGTGCAATGCGGCAGAAAAGCTCCTGGTGCATGAAGCAATCGCGCCGGAATTTCTCCCGCGGGTTGTCCGAAGATTGCGCAGTGCAGGAGTGGAGATACGGGGGGATAAAAAAACATCCGCGATGATCGAGAATATTGTGCCTGCTTCGGAGGCAGACTGGTTCAAAGAATATCTCGATCTGATCATTGCGATCAGGGTGGTGAAGGACATCCAGGAAGCCATTGTTCACATCAACCGGTACGGGTCGCACCATTCTGATGCGATCGTGACGAAGAACAAGAAACACGGGGAGAGATTTTTGCAGGAAGTCGATTCTGCGTCGGTGTATGTGAACGCTTCGACCCGGTTTACCGACGGGTATGAATTCGGCCTCGGCGCGGAAATCGGCATCAGCACGCAAAAGCTCCACGCCCGCGGCCCGATGGGGCTCAAAGAACTAACCAGCGTCAAGTATATCGTTCACGGCACCGGCCAGGTCAGGAAATAATTCCAACGATCCCCCTCAATAATTCTTTTCTCAACGTGCTATCGTTCAACGTCGATTGACCGCTGTTCATTGGTCATTGTTGATCGTTCATTACCCGACCCATTTCATTACCACCAGCGTTATATCGTCCGATTGAGGCGCCCCCGAAGTGTACCGCGCGATCTCATTTTGAATTTCCCCCAATACTTCTTGGGCAGACAGCGAGCGCATATTTTTGAGGAACTCTTCGACCTTTTCTTCTGTGTAGTCAACCCCTTCCACGTTCATCGCCTCACTGATTCCATCCGTAAACATTACGACGGCATCCCCCTTCGATAACACGACACTCCCTTCCTTGTACGGAACTGTTTCCTTCATAACGCCGAGGATGATACCTCCTTCCGTCAGCCTCTCGATCGTCCTATTCGCCCGAACGATAAACGGGTGATTATGTCCCGCATTCACATACCGAAAAGTCCTGGTCTTGGGATCAAAAATGCCCCAGAAGAAAGTTATGAATTTATCGCTGCCGGTATTTTCACAGATCAAGGTGTTCACGCGCGAAGTCATTTCGGAGAGAGGGAGATCGAATTGAACGAGCGTGCGGATGATCGCCTGCACGTTGGCCATCAAGAGCGACGCCGGCGTCCCTTTCCCCGAAACATCCCCGATGGCGATCACACAGTTCCCGTTGTCGAGCGGGACAATATCGTAGTAATCCCCTCCGACCTGTTCTGAAGAAATGTTCAAGGCGGCAAGCTCCAATCCGGGGATCTTCGGCAACGTCCTTGGAAGCAGTCCCTTCTGGATCTCGCGCGCGATGTTCAGCTCGTTCTCGAGCTTTTGTTTCTCGACGGCTTCGTAAAAAAGGCGGGTGTTCTCAAGAGAAATGATGGCGAGGTTGCCAAGGCTGTAAATAAACTCCAGGTCGGATTCGGAATATGCCCCGCCGCGAAGCCGTTCGCCAAGGCACATCATCCCCTTCACTTCATTTTGAACTTCAAGCGGCACGAGCGCAACAATACCCTGCCCCTGGCAGGCGGCCCGAAGAGAAAGAAGGTCCTTTTTCCGTTGAAGGTCGTTCACCAGGACAGGCGACGAAACGTGTTCAAACATCACTTCCTTGAATTCCGCCAAACGGCTGGTTTCAACCCGAGATGCGACAGTTTCCCCGTTCCGCAGGCAAACGGCATATCTTCCTGCCCCCACTTGTCCCATCAATGTGAACGCCAGAAGTTTGAGGAGTTTGTCCCTGTCAAAGATAGCATTGAATTCCTTGCTCAACTCGAACAGTGTCCGCAGTTCCTGGACCTTCCCGTCCAGTCGCCGATTCACACTTTTTATTTCGTCGAATGCAATGCTCTTTTCAATGGCCGCCGCAGAGATGCTGATGATGGCTTCGACAAAGCTCTTTTCCGCCGCCGTCAGCCTCCCGTTGCCGGCACGCTTGCCGATGCCGAAAAAGCCGAGGACGGTCCCGTGCGATACGATCGGAAACATCCTCTCGATGCCGCTGTTCAGGAGCCGGACCTCATCGGTCCCGGCCGATCTGGTCAGGAGATAGCTCCTGCGCAGAAGTCGGGGAAAATGGAAATCCTCCGAAGCGAGGCCGAGCGGGATCCCTTTGGAGTTTTCGATGCGGAAATGCTTCTCCTTCGTCCTGATGAGCACAACGCTTTTTGAGAGGAGCAGTTTCCCCATCAGCGTCAGGAGGACCGTGCCGAGGATGAATTTCAGGTCGAGCGACGAATTGACGACGTTGCTGAATTCGAAGAGCGGCGTGATATCGGCAAGGCGGTCGGTGATTTTGGAGTGCGAGGAAGGCTTCAATGGAGGACGGCTCATGACATTCGCGGTTCGAAGGCCTCGATGAGTGCAGCGGCGAGGCCGGAGATTTTCAATGGAGGTATTTGATAAGTCTCACGACATTCTTTTTCGGGTGGATCGAGTACTCCACCTTGTCCATCAATTTTTTCATCAGATACATTCCGAGACCTCCCCGCTTGTAGTGGGACATGTACTCTTTCATGTTCGGAAGGGGGACCTGGCTCGGGTTAAAATGTTTCCCCTGATCCTCGATGAGGATCTCAAACTCCGGTTTTTTCATCGACACGACGATGTCGATCTCCTTGTCCGCCGCATAGCTGTAGGCATGCTTGATGATGTTTGTGCATGCTTCGTCCACTGCAAGAGCGATGTTGTTGATCTCGTCTTCCGTGAATCCGAAACCCTTTGCCGCATCGGCGACGAATTCACGGGCCATAATGAGCTTCTCCGTCTGGCTCGGAATGCGCAGGTTCAGTCGAGTTACTTTTTGATTACTGCCGCTGGTCAACGTTGCAATCTCCTTTTTCCCGTGATGTCCATGCTTCCTATTTGCTCGATTGCTTTTTTGCATCGAACTTTTTCACCGCCTCATGCTCGTCGGTGAATATTTCATACAGCATAGGAAACCCGAGGAGGTCAAAAATATTGTAGACCTTCGCCGTCATGTTGGACATCTTGATATCTCCCCCGCCGCTTCTCACATCCTCAATGAACGCCATAAAGACCCCGAGGCCTGCGCTCGAAATGTAGGCGAGGTCCTTACAGTTGACCAGAATATTGAACTTTCCGTCTTTGATAAGTTTCTGGAATGCTTCTTCAAGGTTGGGAGCGGTGTGTGCGTCCAGATACCCTTTCAAGTCCATCACATGGACCTTGCCGCTGTCCCGAAATGAAATCTTGAATTCATTCATCGTGCAACTCCTCGCAATAATAGTTTGAAAATCCTAACACTCACTTCAGCGGTCCGTTCCATTTCACAACGAACACCGTCAGGTCATCGTCGTAACCCTGCGCATCGGTGTAACTCCAGACGCGCTGAATAATTTCTTCTTTGATCTCCTCAGCGGAGCGGGAACGGTTTTCCTGGAGAACATTCTTCAACCGTTCATAGCCAAATTCTTCTCCGGCGGCCGAGCGGGACTCGGTGACACCGTCCGTGTAGAAAACGCAGACGTCGCCGGGGCTCAGCTTGATCCTTCGTTCTTCCAGCGAGTCCTCGAAGACGCTTCCTACGCTCAGCCCCAAGCCCATGCCGGTCGGAGTAATATATTCGATGGAAGTGGCCGTCGCGTACAGCATCGGACAATGCCCGGCCCGCGAAATGACCAGCTCGCCCGTCACCACATCAAGGATTGCATAAATTAAACTAATAAAAGAGCGTTTGTCAATGCTGGAAATGAGGGACTGGTTTGCCTTGGAAAGGAACATCCTCGGGGACGAATAGATCTTGCTGAGCGATTGGAAGATCCCTTTGACCTCTGCCATGTAAAACGCCGCGCCGACCCCTTTGCCGGAGACATCACCAATGACGATGCCGACGCGGTGGTCGTCGAGTATTGCGATATCATAATAGTCGCCGCCGACTTCGAGAGCCGGGGCGGAGACAGCCTGCATTTCCACGTTCGGAAAAGTCGGAAGGGTCTGCGGCAGCAGCCGCTTTTGCATTTCCTGAGCAAGGAGGAGTTCACGCTGGAGGCGTTCTTTTTCGAGAGACCGCCGGATCAACGTCGCGTTTTCTATCGCGATCGTGACCTGATCCGCAAAGCCTGAAAGGACCTCGATGTCGTCCTGATCGAAACCAAAATCCATCTGTTTGGTCGCATAAAGGATGCCGATGAGGTTTTGATGAGAGACGAGCGGGACCACCAGCAGCGAGCCGACCTTTTTCAATCTCGACATGTACTTCGTGCGCCGGTCGTTGCTCACGTCGTCGATGAGAAGGACCTTTTTGGACGAGAAGACGATCGAACGGATCGATGCGGTATCGCCGAATAGAATTGTCTGGATCTCATCCGTCGTAATATTCCTTGCCGAAATAATTCCGTTCGCCATGTGCGGTGCCTTGGGCTCAGCCTCATTCGGGAAAATTTCCAGCCAGGAGCTCGAGGCCTCGCACACTTCAAACGTCATTTTCGTGACGGTGTCGGCCAGTTCGTTGAGGTCGAACACCTGGGTGATCAACCGGCTGAGATTATGGAGAGAATTCAGTTCGGTCTGTTTTCGATCGAATGCCTCGGCGGTCGGCAGATGGAAAAGAGTGCTGATAAACGCCATACCGAAATAGACAGCCCCGAACAGCGACGTCAACTGCACGAACGTGTGCAGCGGATAACTAAAATAAAGAAGTGCTTTCGCAAGGAACGGCCTGTCGGGAATCGAGATCATGATATTGATCGCCATGAATGCAAAAAAAGCGAGCAGGGCGTAGACCATTCCGTAGATTTTCTCCCTTCGCGACATGTATGCGATCCAGGACAGTCGGAAGGAGTTTATGATGATCATGACAACGGAAAGGACAAAAAACCCGAACGTGTAGACTGAGAACTCAAGAGGCCTGAGGGTGATGGTCGTAGCCGAGGCAAGGAAGAAAAAGACAAGCAATATCCAGAAATTTCGCTGTGTTCCTTTTTTCCTTTTGTAGAGGAGCATGTCCTTCATGGCAAGCATCGTCATGGCGGAAACGATGCCCGCGGCGATGCTCAGGACGCTGGCGAAAAGAATGGTGATGTAATCACGGGGAAAGAGCTTGAACGCGCGAGTCTCGAATTGATTGAAGCGCAAGAAGCTGGCCAGGATCGATAAGGCGACGAAGACACCCGCCCAGACGGCGATCCGTCCGATGCGCTGGATCATCGTGATCTGATTTTCTTTCCCCAGCGTTTCAACATAGAACGTCCCCAAAACAAACGCGAGAATCACCATCACACCGCGGATGATGGAAAAACTGCCCAATTCCGTGTCGAGGCTCTTCATGCTCGCGTCGATAATAAATACCGACGTGAAAAGGAGGATGGAACCGAGGAGCGCGATGACCTTTCTAATTCTCATGAAAAGCGACTGATGAAAAGCGTGTGGTATTTACAGTACTTCGTTGAAAATGAGGGAAAGTTGCAGTCACCAACACAAAATATCAAAAAGGAGCCTGAATAACAAGGCGCAGAGAAAGTATCGCTGCCGTCAACAAATCCGAAAAAAATATTGCATCGGCAGAGAAATTTTCTTACCTTATGACAGAAAGTAAGCAAGTGAAAGAAAGGAATCTTCGGGTAAAATGGCAAAAGTATGTGAAATCTGCGGCAAAAAACCGATCGCCGGAAACAATGTAAGCCACGCGAACAACAGGTCGCCTCGCCGGTGGCTCCCCAATTTGCAGGAGGTCCGGACTATCGTGAACGGTTCTGTCAAACGCGTGCGCGTGTGCGCCTCCTGCCTGAAAGCGGGAAAGATCCAGAAAGCGATCTAAAGCAGCATACATTTTCGGATGGAAAAGGCCGTCGTAACGACGGCCTTTTCATTTATTAATGCGATTTAATCGATTCAGCGCGCTCATAGCTTTCATTTCTCCCGCCAAATATGTAGATTAGGCAGAATCGAGGAGAAAAGATGTCCCCACCGAATCAACTGACATTGTTGCGCATCATTCTGACACCCGCGTTTGCGCTTCTCCTCTTTTCCGACTCGCCGACGAACAAACAGATCGCACTTGTGGTCTACTGTCTTGCGGCCTTGACCGATTGGTACGACGGATGGGTTGCCCGAAAATGGGGATACATTACTCACTGGGGAAAATTTCTCGACCCTCTTGCTGATAAAGTCCTCACGTCTGCGGCGTTCCTCTCCTTCATGGTGATCGGTTATGCAAGTGCATGGATGGTCTGGATCATTGTCGCCCGGGATATCCTCATTACCCTTCTTCGTTCATATTCTGAATACAAAGGCAGGCCCGTCGAAACGATGAAATTCGCGAGGACGAAAACGTTCTTTCAACTTGTCGTCATTTATCTCTTCCTCATCATTTACGTCGTCAGAAATTCCCCGGCGCTCTATGCGCGATTTGGCCGCTGGCTCGAGATCGTTGCGACAAAGGAGATCATGGTCGGGCTCATGCTGCTCGTGACGATCCTCACTGCCTTGTCGGGAATCTTATACCTTTTCCAAAGCTGGAACACTATTAAAGAATTGTTCGTATCGAATGACCGAGCCGCCGAAACAGGACAACCCAACTGAGGCCCACGAAGCCTCGCAGCGATCGCCGAACGCTATTTCTCCCCTTGTTAAAATTTTTGCCTCCGGATTGTTTTCCGGTTACGCGCCGGTCGCATCGGGAACCGTCGGCACGTTTGTCGGAATTCTAATTTACCTGATCCCCTCTGTTTCGGAAACGGTCATCCTCGCACCGGCATGCGTGATCGTGTTCATTCTCGGGAGTCTTGCAGCGGGCACAATGGAGAAAGCATACGGCCACGACCCTTCGGTCGTTACGATCGATGAGGTCTTGGGAATTTGGGTCAGTTTGCTGCTGTTAGAAAAAACATACGCGGTTGTCATCGCCGCCTTTTTTCTCTTCAGGGCGTTCGACATCTTCAAACCGTGGCCGGCGAGATTTTTCGACAGAAAGCACGGGGGGTGGAACATCATGATGGACGATGTTGTCGCGGGGCTCTACACCAACATTGTCCTGCAAATCGCCGTCAGAATTTTTTGACACACGCCGTTTCTATCAATGAAGGCTGAAATTATTACGATCGGCGATGAGCTGCTTATCGGGCAGGTCATCAATACAAACCAGGCTTACCTTGCCGAAAAGCTGAACACCGTCGGAGTCTTTGTCGAAAGGATGACGACAGTCGGCGACAACCGCGCCGCTATTCTCCAGGCATTCCGTTCCGCGTGGGGGGTATTCGATGTCGTCTGCGTTACCGGCGGGCTCGGTCCGACCCACGATGACATCACGAAAAAAATCGTCTGCGAATTCTTCAACACCGACCTGATCAGAAGCGAAGAGGTATTTGAAAGTCTCAAGGCCCTCTTTGCGAAGCGGAACTGGCCCTGGACGAAGATGGCCGAGGGACAGGTCATGGTTCCACAAACGTGCAAAGTGCTTCGGAACAGCACCGGAACGGCTCCGGGGATGTTATTCGAAGAACCGAACGGCATGAGGAAAAAATATTTTGTCGTCATGCCCGGTGTTCCCTTTGAGATGAAAAGCATTGTCGACGAAGAGCTTCTCCCCTTCTTTGAAAAAGAACGATTCGGCACTGTGGTTCGGCATCGTACATTGAAGACGACCGGCATCGGGGAATCAATGCTTGCCGAGGAGATTGGAAGCATCGAAGCGGTGATAGGGACCGAAGGGACTACGACGCTGGCATTCCTTCCCAATCCTCTCGGCACGAAGCTTCGCATCACCGTGCGGGAAACTTCCGTGGAAGCTGCCGAACAAAAATTAGCGCGCGCAGAACAAGCGATCAGGTCGAAGGCGCAGAAATACATTTACAGCTCCGATGAAATGGATCTTGAGGATGTGGTCGGAGCTCTTTTGCAAGAGCGCCATTGGACACTCGCCGTCGCGGAGTCGTGCACGGGCGGAATGATCGCCAATCGCATCACCAATGTCTCAGGAAGTTCCAACTACTTCAACAGGGCTTTTGTGACGTATTCGAACGAATCCAAGATCGAGCTCCTTTCGGTCCCCGAAGAGTTGATCAAGAACTATGGCGCCGTGAGCCGCGAGGTAGCAACCGCGATGGCGGAAGGGGCAAGAAAAAACGCCGGGGTTGACATCGCGCTCTCGACAACCGGAATTGCGGGACCGACGGGGGGAACCGCTGAGAAGCCGGTCGGCCTGGTCTGGATCGGCTTTGCTGATTCCGCCGGCGCACTGGCGTTGAAGTTCAATTTTGGGGATAACCGGCTTCGGTTCAAAGAACGAGCATCTCAGGCAGCCCTCGAATTGTTGCGGAGAAAACTGTTGAAGCTCGAAACTCAAAAATGATCAGCCATGAAAGGCATCCGGACTTTCGTCGGCATTTTTCCCCCTTCTGAGATTCGATCAGCCATCGCAGATATTCAATCGACGTTAAGGCCAGGAGACCCCGCCGTTCGATGGGAACTTCAGGAGAAATTCCATGTAACGATCAAATTCCTTGGCGACATTTCTTCTGAGCAGCTTCACGCACTCAAATCGTTGTTACATCAGGCGCTGCAGCCTTGCCGCCAATTTGAAATTCGGCTTGACACGGTCGGTTGTTTCCCCGATTCGCGCATGCCAAAAATTGTTTGGATAGGCTCTGCAAGGGATGAGAACAAGGAGATCACCAAATGCTTCGATGCGGTTGAACGTGCGTGTACTTTGGCGGGGTTCTCAAAAGATGACCGGTCGTTCCATCCGCATATCACCATTGGCAGGGTGAAAGGAAGAACCTCAGAGAACTTGATTAAAAAGATTGAAAACACTACCTTTGAACCATTACAATTCCTCTGTACCGAGTTGCTCATCATGAAAAGCGACCTCTCCCCCTCGGGTTCAGCATTTTCACAACTGTCCAGCATTCCATTGACACACTAGGAGACGTTATGTCCGAAGAAAAAGAGTCGAAGCTCCAGGCGCTCAAAGTCGCCATCGATCAAATTGAAAAGCAGCACGGCAAGGGGTCGATCATGAAACTGGGGGAAGGACCCATCGTGAAGATCGATTGTATCTCGACCGGCTCGATCTCCCTCGACGCCGCCCTCGGCATCGGCGGCATACCGAGGGGAAGAGTGATCGAAATTTACGGGCCGGAATCGTCCGGCAAAACGACGCTGTGCCTGACCATTATTGCCGAAGCGCAAAAACAAGGAGGCCTCGCCGCGTTCATCGATGCCGAGCACGCGCTCGATACGGCCTATGCGAAGCGCCTCGGCGTCGACACAAATAATCTGTTGCTGTCACAGCCCGAATTCGGCGAGCAGGCGCTCGAAATCGTCGAGACGCTCGTGCGAAGCGGGGCCCTGGACGTGGTCGTCATCGACTCGGTCGCTGCACTAACGCCGCGCGCCGAGATCGAAGGAGAAATGGGAGACCCGTCAATGGGCGTCCAAGCCCGGTTGATGTCGCAAGCACTCAGAAAACTGACCGCGGCGATCAGCAAATCGAAAACGTCGGTCATCTTTACGAATCAGTTGCGGATGAAGATCGGCGTCATGTTCGGCAACCCGGAGACAACGACCGGCGGCAATGCCCTGAAATTCTACGCTTCAGTCCGGCTTGACGTCCGCCGCATCGAAGCGTTGAAGGACGGCACGAACGTGATCGGGAACCGGACCAAGGTGAAAGTGGTAAAGAACAAGGTCGCTCCCCCGTTCCGCGAAGCACAATTCGATATTCTCTACAACGAAGGGATCTCGAAACTAGGGGACCTGATCGATGTGGCCGTCGAGCACAACATTATCGTCAAGAGCGGTTCGTGGTTCTCGTACAAAGACGAACGCATAGGTCAGGGGCGCGATGCAGTGAAAGCGTATTTAACGTCCGCGCCGAAGATCTCCGACGACATCCTTACCGCCGTCCGCAAGAAATTAGGGATGATCCCTGAAAACGAGCCGGCTGCGGCTTCAAAGCCGGCTTCGTCTTCGGCAAAGCCGGCCGAGCCGCCGAAGAAAGCGGCAAAATAATATCGTTCAGACGCGATGCGTATCACGAAAATTGAGCGCCAAAAAAAGCGAGCGTCGCGGAAATCAATTTTCATCGACGGAAATTTTGCGTTCGGCGTCAGCGACGACGTTCTGCTGAAATTCGCTCTCCATGAGGGGGCTGAACTCAATGAGGAGGCCGTGGAAAGAATTGCCGAGGCAGAAAACGAAGCGTCGGCGCAGCAAAGGGCCCTTCGGCTGCTCGGCATTCGCCCGCGCAGCAAGAAAGAGATCCGCGATTATCTTATAAAGAAAGATTTCTCCGCCGGGCTTGCTGAGAGGATCATCGGCAAGCTCGAGTCTTTAAGAATGCTGGACGACCTTGCCTTTGCACGGATGGTCTGCCGCGACCTCCTCGCAAAAAAACCTTCGGGCGAAAAAATGCTCCGGCAGCAGCTTGTCAAAAAAGGGGTCCCGGCTGCAACCGTCGAAAACGTCCTTCAAGAATTCTCCACTCCCGAAGGTGAATTCGAGATGGCGCTCAAAGCGGCAGAGAAGCAGAGCTTCAGGATCGGACGCTCGTCGCGGGCGGTTGACGATGACGGCTACAGGAAAAAGATACTGGAGTACCTGCTCCGTCGCGGTTTTGCTTTCGACACGGCATTACGCGCAACAAAGAAGATCCTCGCGAAATGATCATGCACAATTTCTTCAAAAGCCGGCACTGGAAGGTCTTCGTGGTGACACTCGCCCTCATGGGAATGATCTTTGCGCTCTCCCTCCTCGGCCAGGTCTTCCTTCTGCTGACAATTTCCCTTGTGCTGACGATGGTGCTCAGGCCGGTGATCGATTATTTCGAAAACAACGGTATTCCCCGACCCGCTGGAATACTCATGATGTACGTCGTCATCGGCGGCGCCGTATTCTTCGCATTCATCAGCATCTACCCGATCGTCGTTTTTCAGGTGTCGAGCTTGTCAACGCTCATGAGCAGCGAGCATCTCTCCGCAATGACGAAACAAATGGCCGCATCCATTTCTGCCAAGCTGCCGTTTCTCAAAGCTGCCGTCATTGTCAACAAGATCAATACGCTCCTTCCGGAGCTTGCAAACGCTGCCGAGGATACTCTGACGAGCGCATTAAGCCTCGTCGCATCGTTCATCATCGTGCCGTTCATCACGTTCTTCCTGCTCCTCGATTACTACAAGATGCAGAAAGCATTGATCGAGAACGTACCCAACAAATATTTCGAGATGGCGCTGAACGTCGTCCATTCGCTCGACAATCAGATCAGCAAATACATCCGGGGAGTGTGCATCGACTCGATGGCGGTGTCGATTTTTTACATCATCGCATATCAAGCTCTCGGTATTCAGTACGCAACGGTCCTCGGACTGGCCGGCGGCGTTACGAATATCATTCCGCTGGCCGGACCGGTCGTCGGAGCGATCCCTCCGATGATCGTTTCCGTCATTCAGTACGGAGATTTCCGGATGATCGTGCCGGTCGCCGTCGCAACTTTCGTCGTGCGCCAGGTCGACGATATTTTCATCCAGCCAAATCTCTACGGGAAGCTGCTGAATATGCATCCGTTAACGATCATGATCGTCATTTTGCTGGGCGGGGAACTGTTGGGGATTCTAGGAATGGTGATCGCGATCCCGATCTATACTGTGGTCACTGTCACTGCCCGAGAGACAAACTGGGGGCTCAAGAACTACCGGATCACCGAACTCCATGGATAATTTCTTTTCAAGCAGATACTGGAAAGTCTTCATCGTCACGTTTTCCATCGCTGCCCCCATTTTTATCCTCTCCATCTTCGAGCAGGTTTTTCTATTGCTCGTGCTTTCGTTCGCTCTGACGATGGTCCTTAAATCCCTCGTCGATTTCCTCGAGTCGAAAGGGATCCCCCGGGTGGTGGGGATCCTGGGCCTGTATATTGTCATCGGACTTCTTTCGTTCGCCGGATTCATGACGATTTATCCCGTCATCGTCAAGCAGATCACCAACATTTCGGCATTCTTATCGGGCGACCGGCTTTCCCGGCTTTTAAGCCAGCTCAGCGTTTCAGTGAGCAAGACGCTCCCCTTCATCAAGTCCGGCGAGTTGACGGCAAAGATCCAGACAAACCTTCCCGTGCTTGCTTCCAAGGCGGAAGAGACGGCGACGAGCGTGCTCAGCATGGCCGGCTCGTTCATCATCGTCCCGTTCATCACGTTCTTTCTGCTGAACGATTACCACCGGATTCAGAAGGCCTTCGTCGAAAATGTTCCGAACAAGTATTTCGAGATGTCGGTGAACGTCATCCATAAGCTCGAGCAACAGCTGAGCAAGTATATTCGCGGAGTCTTTATCGAGCTGGTGTCGGTGGCCATCCTCTACATCGGCGCCTATTCGGTCCTCGGGTTCCGGTATGCGATATTGCTCGGCATCGTCTGCGGGCTTTCCAACATCATTCCGATGGCCGGGCCGGTCATCGCCGTCGTCCCCGTCATCGCCGCATCGCTCATTCAATTCGGCGACTTCCGGATGCTCCTCCCCATCGCCTT
Organism: Bacteroidota bacterium; assembly: GCA_035506275.1. Taxonomy (NCBI): domain Bacteria; kingdom Pseudomonadati; phylum Bacteroidota; species Bacteroidota bacterium. The sequence goes on along the minus strand of DATJPT010000009.1, from coordinate 67,786 downwards.
AACGACGTTCGTCGTCCAGCAAATCGACCAGATGTTCATCCAGCCGAACGTCTACGGAAAAATTCTGGACATGCATCCGTTGACCATCGTGCTCACCATTCTCATCGGGAGCAAGCTGCTTGGAATTGTCGGCATGGTGCTCGCGATCCCGATCTATACCATCATCAAAGTGACCGCTCGCGAAACCAACTGGGGGCTGAAAAATTACAGGATCACACGCTAATGTCACGCGTCGTCTTTGACATCGAAACTCTGGCTCTGCCGCTGGAGTTGTTCGACCAGGCAAGCCGGGAATATCTCTTCAAGTTTGCAGATACCGAGGAGAAGGTCGAGGAGACAAAGCAGAATTTGAATCTCCATGCTCTCACGGCCAGGGTCGTGGCAATCGCATTGCTGAATCCGGACACGAACATGGGGAAGGTCCTTTTTCAATCGGACAAAAAGGAGGAATTTTCCTCGGCGGACGGTCTGGTGCAATTTAAGTCCGGTTCGGAAAAAGAAATGCTCGGGGAATTCTGGAAGGTCATTCCGTCGTACCGCCAGTTCATTACCTTTAACGGCCGCGGATTCGACTGCCCGTTTCTCATGGTCCGTTCCGCACTCCTCAACGTCCAGCCGACCCGAAACCTTGTCCCTTACCGGTATGATGCGAACCAACACTGCGACCTTTTGGAGCAGTTGACCTTCTACAATACAACACGACGGTTCAGTCTCGACTTCTACTGCAAGTCGTTCGGCATCGACAGTCCGAAGGCGCACGGGATTACGGGGCTCGACATGGGAACGCTGGTAGAGGAAAAGCGGTTTCACGACATCGCGGAATATTGCCTCGGCGATGCCCGCGCAACAGCCGAACTTTTCAGACGATGGAGTCTGTTGCTCGATCTCGGCAAAAATGGATCCTGACCGACGTAGGTCAATTGACCGGCCTCATGGATCAATTTATTCTGCCGGATCGATAGAGGCAAGGTCACGATTGCATGGAAAACGATACTGCGCGAAATTCGGCAATCGTTGTTCTTTTGTGGACAACCATAGCGGTTAGGATGACGTCATGGCAAAGATTCTAATTCTTTGCAGCGGCAATTCATGCCGGAGCCAAATGGCGGAGGGCTTTCTTCAGTCATTGGACAGCAGACTTACGGTGGTCTCCGCCGGTACAAGCCCTGCTGCTCGGGTTCATCCCCTCGCCGTTAAAGCCATGCAAGAGACAGGGATTGATATCTCGGCAAAGACGCCGAAGAACGTACAGAAATTTGTCCGCGATGCCTTTGACTACGTGATCACCGTTTGCGATAACGCAAGGGATTCCTGTCCCGTCTTTTCCGGTAAGGTCGATCACCGGCTCCACTTCGGATTTGACGACCCGGCCAAGGCATCCGGCACCGAGGAAGAAAAGCTGAGGGTTTTTCGACGGGTGAGGGATGAGATCAAAACGAAGTTTAATGAATTCTACCGGTCGGAATTCTCGAAGACTCGGTGACGCCGATCGGTAATCGTCACGAGTCGATACGGCGCGACGCCGCGAAACAAAGAAGCCTCTCAATATTTGAGAGGCCGCTTTTGATCCTTCAAAAATACTGCTGCTTAGAATGGCAGTTTTCTGTATCGTCGGGCGAACTCGTTGTAGATAGCCGCCGCTGCCATCAGCTTCAACATATCCCACCAGGAAAAGATCAGGAAACCGTTCACGATCGATGCGCCGGCATTATGGAGATAGAAAAAATTCAAAAATAGTGCTCCGCATGCAAAGACAACCACAAGCCCAAGAAACATCCCGGCGAGAGTCCAGAAATATCCTTTATGCCGCTGCACAATGGACCCAACAACAATCGCCGCAAGCGGAAAGCTGAGCAAATACCCTCCGGTCGGCCCGATGACTCTTGCGAGACCGAAACTCCCTCCTGAAAAAACCGGTCCGCCCGCCAGGCCGATCCCAAGGTAGAGCAATTGGCTTATCGACCCGTTGCGGCTTCCCAAAAACGCCCCCCCGAGAAGAACAAAAAAAGTCTGCAGCGTGTATGGAACCGGCTGATGCGGTATTTCGACCTGCGCCCCCACAGAAGTGAGCATCGCAAAGAAAACAATCCAGGCTCCCTGAATAAAGATATTTGACTTTTCCCGTATCAGCGTTTCAACAAAAGCATTGTGCACCGATCGTTCGGCTGTTTCCATCATTACTCCTTTTCCTGTTACAAATGTTTATGAAACCAGGCAGAAGTCAATTCAAGAACATGATCCATTGACCACGCCGGCTTTGTATAGGGATGACGCGCTCCGTACATATGTCCAACTCCGTCCAATTCCACCAATTCGGTCATTGTTTTATCCGCCCCTTCGTAAAGACGTCTTGCCTCTTCGATCGGAACCGGAATATCTGCGGTCCCATGAACAAGAAGAAGCGGCTTTCCCAAATCGTACACCGCATTCCGAATATTCAACCGGGCAGCGTTCTTTTCCAGATCATCCAGAAGATCAGTCTTGATCCTGAAGAGAGAATCCGGATTAATGGACGGAAGCCCGACGTATCCTTTTTCCCTCCATCGCTTTCGCTGCGCGTCGGTATATCGGTCAAAATAGGAGACCGTCGACCATCCCGCTACGGCTTTTATCCTTTTGTCCTCCCGAGCCTTGATGATCGCGATTCCGCCGCCGCGGGAATGCCCGACAATTCCGATCTTTGATTTATCGATAGCCTGACAATCTATCTTGTCTGCCGAAATCGCGTCGAGAACCGCGCCGACATCTTCCAGCTCAAGACTGAACGTGTTCACTGAGAACTTCTCCCGTTCGGAGAATTTCCGGAAGTTTTTCCCGATACCGTTATGTGAGAAATTGAACACGATAGAGACAAAACCGGACTCGGCAAAGTACCGGCCTATCGCGGGAAACGGCCCCCAATCCTTGAACGCCTTGAAGCCGTGGCAGACAATAATGACCGGCTCGTGCCCGCCTGCACTCTCCTTGATCCACCTGATGTCTCCATACAATTCAGCTCCCGAAGGCGTTGAAATCTGGAACACGCGTTCGATCAGAGTATTCATAAAATCATACAGGAAAATAGCCAACCATGGAATGAATGTCAAGAAAAGCCGGTTCGTTCTCGCATTGCGATCAATGATCCCGCGGCCCATCGAGGCACAATTAATTTAGCCGGTCAAATATTGACAGTCTGCGCCATTTTTGCTATATTTAAAGGCTTAAAAGAAATGTCTCTGAAGGTGTTGCGATCTCCCCGCCGTAACGGAGAAAAACAACCGATCGGCTGAGCCGATACTCTTGTTCGTTCTACCATATGAACGTCTCATGTATCGATTAAAGATTTTTTCCGGCAGGGCAAACCAGCAATTAGCCACCGAGATTGCAAAAAACCTTGGCGAGGAATTAGGCGGGATCGATTTTCGCAATTTCAGCGACGGCGAGATCTGGGTTAAGTTCATTGACAATGTCCGCGGAGCGGATGTCTTCCTGATTCAGCCGACGAACCCGCCGGCCGATAATTTGATGGAGCTTCTGCTCACGATCGACGCGGCGAAACGGGCCTCCGCACGAAAAGTGATCGCGGTGATTCCGTATTTCGGCTACGCACGGCAGGATCGGAAGGACCAGCCGCGCGTCGCGATCACAGCCAAGCTTGTCGCAAACCTGCTGACGAAAGCGGGCGCCGACAGGATCATCGCGATGGATCTGCATGCGCCGCAGATCCAGGGATTCTTCGATATCCCTTTCGACCATTTGTATTCGTCGGTCGTGTTCGTCGACTATTACCGGAGGAAAAAGATCCCCGATTTAACGGTGGTTTCTCCCGATGTCGGCGGGATCAAGATGGCGCGCGCGTATGCGAAGCGTCTCGACGCCGACCTGGTGCTCATCGATAAACGAAGGCCGGCCCCCAACGAGGTCGAAGTGATGAACATCGTCGGCGAAGTGAAGGGCCGCAATGTTCTCATCGTCGACGACCTGATCGATACCGCAGGTACGTTTACGAGCGCAGTCAAGACCCTGAAGGAGGCCGGAGCAAAGGAAGTGTACGGCGCCTGCACGCACCCGATCCTCTCGGGAAAGGCGATGGAGCGCATCAATCATTCAGAGCTTTCAACGCTGCTGGTGACGGACAGCATTCAGCTGAAGCAGTCATCACCGAAAATCGAGGTGATGTCCGTTGCGCGGATTTTTGCCGAAGCGATCAAGCGGTCCTTCGAGAACAAATCCATCAGTTCACTGTTCGACGTTGATAAAGATAAAACACAGGACGATTAGTTTTTCAAAGGAGTAAGACATGTCAGAAGTAGTTCTTCAAGCGGAAGTCCGTACACAAACCGGGAAGCGCGGGAAAGCGGTCCGGAAGGAAGGAAAAATTCCCGGCGAGTATTATTCGCGCGGTGAAAAGAACATTCATATCGCGGCGACACCGCTTGGATTGAAACCGCTGATCTATACCTCTGAAGCGCATATCGTCAGCCTGAAGCTCGGCGACGGCCAGACGAAGACCTGCGTGCTTCGCAACGTTCAGTTCGACCCCGTAACAGATTTACCAATCCACTTCGATCTGCAGGGAGTTCGCGCAGACGAAGAATTAACCATCGAGGTGCCTGTGATGCTTATCGGCACGCCGAAAGGTGTGAAAGACGGCGGAACCGTTCAGCATGTGATGCACCGACTCAAAGTATCCTGCTTACCTAAATTCATTCCCGATCATGTTGAGGTCAATATCGCGGAACTGGGCATCAATCAGTCCGTCCATATCCGCGATATCAAAGTCGACAACGTGAAGATTCTCGAAAGCGAATCGAGCACGATTGTCGCCGTCGTTCCTCCGACCATCCTGAAAGAGGAAACGCCGGCAGAAGCAGCAGCGGCTGCAACGATTGCCGAGCCGGAAGTCATTGCCAAGGGCAAGAAGCCTGAGGAAGGTGAAGAAGGAGCCGAAGCCGCTCCGGCCGGAGCAAAGGCCGCACCGGCTGCAAAAGCTGCCCCTGCGGCGAAGGCTGCTCCCGCGGCGCCGGCAAAAGAAGAGAAGAAAAAATAATTCGTCCTCCGATCGTTGTTGCAATATTTTGTTCTTTGAGAAATTATTTTTCATCGCTCCTTCGTTCTGTGCAGACCTTTTTCGAGGAAGACTCGGCTTCGGGCAAGAGAATTTGCGTCGTCGGGTTGGGAAACCCGGGGAAGCAATACGCCGCGACGAGACACAACGTCGGCTTTAACGTCGTCGCGTCACTTTCTCAGGCATTGCGGTCACGCATGTTCGACGGCAACGGCGATTACCTGTTCTCTGAAGCGCGCGCTGAGAACCGTCCGCTCCTTTTGACGACGCCCATGACGTACATGAACGACAGCGGTATCGCGGTGGTACAGATCATGGAGCAGTTCCACGTTGCGCCTTCTGACCTGCTGATCGTTCTCGATGATTTTCAGCTGCCGCTTGGTACGCTGAGAATCCGCCCTGAAGGAAGCGACGGCGGGCATAACGGTCTGGCCTCGGTCATCTACCAGGTGCAGAGCGAGAAAATTCCGCGTCTGCGGATCGGCATTGCGGGCGCGACATGCCCGGCTCAGGAGAGAAAAGAGGTGATGGCCGAGTATGTTCTCTCCCCCTTTGATAAAGAGGAGACAAAGCTCGCTGCGGCGATGGTCGACCGCGCACGCGACGCCGTCCTTGCGCTCGTCGCCAACGGGATCGAGTTCGCGATGAACAATTTCAATAGATCGTTTCTAGAGACCGAACCTTAATCATTTAAATGTTTTGCTTCTTTAAATTTCATAATTAATTTCTAATTCATCCTGTTCCATCATAAAAGAGATGGGACCAACAATCCAAGTCCATAGGAGATTCGTCATTGGAAAAAGAGAACAAGCTATACGAGACGACCTTCATCGTCAACGCGACGCTCGACGATGCGCAGATCGATGCCGTCATCGAAAAGGTGAAGGATGTGATCGTGAAGAACGGAGGCGAAGTCCGCTCGCTCGAAAAATGGGGAAGGAAGCGCCTTGCCTACACGGTCGATAAAAAGAACAACGGCTTTTATGCCTTCTTCGAATTCAAAGCCCCCGGCGATCTTATCGCAAAGCTCGACCGGCACTACCAGCTGGATGAGCAGATCATTCGTTATTTGACGATCCAATTGGACAAAAAAGCGCTCAAGGCAAAGGAAATAGCGTCCGCGCTCCAGAAAAGCCAGGCTGCTGCGGCAGCCGGAGCCGGCGATGTCGTCGTGTAATTAGTTCTGAGAAGACCAGTCCACAAAAAGTCCGACTATCAAAGAATTTAAGAAGGAGAATCATCGTGTTCCATCAAAATCAAAATCGGCGGGGGGGCGACGACCGGCGGGAAAAGCGCGAATCGAACGCGATCCGCAAAAAACGAACATGCCGCTTCTGCGACTCGAAAGAGGTCTACATCGACTACAAAGACGAAAAGAAGCTCTACCGGTTCGTCACCGAACAGGGAAAAATAATTCCGAAACGGATCACCGGATCGTGCGCAAAACATCAGCGGCAGTTGGTCAAGGCGATCAAACGGGCACGGCATCTTGCACTGCTCCCCTTCGTCTCCGACGCCATTAAATAATTTGCACTCAACAAGAATGCTGGAGAGAGTATGAAAGTCATTTTACGTAAGGATTTTGAAAGCCTCGGAAAAATCGGCGAAGTCGTCGCAGTGAAGGACGGTTATGCGCGCAATTACCTGATCCCCCGGAGCATCGCATACCGTGCAACGACAAGCAGCCTGCGCGCTCTTGAAGAAGAAAAGAAGCAGCACGAGCGGCAGGAACAAAAGCTTTTGAAGGACGCGGAGAAGCTCGGCGTAGAGCTTGAGAAGCTTTCGGTGACGATTCCGATGAAGGTCGGAGAGGACGACAAACTCTTCGGCTCGGTGACATCGCAGATGATCGCTGATGCGCTGAAAGAAAAGGGCTTCACGGTGGACAAGCGGGTCATCGAACTGGAAGAGCCGATCAAAACACTGGGCATTTTTGAAGTTCCTGTGAAACTACACACGAAGGTCAGCGCAAAAGCCAAAGTGTGGGTTGTCCGGGAATAACCCTTCCCGAGTCCTGCTTTATACCTGACGCCTCAATCACGACCGTCAGGTATTTTTTTTAACATCGTTACTGAATGAGGAAATAGTCATGTCCCATCAACAGCCGTTATGGAGCGGACGATTCAAAGAGCCACTGTCCGAAATTGCTCTGAGGTTCTCGTCATCCGTCGAGCTCGACAAGCACCTCTACCAGGAAGACATTGCCGGGAGCATCGCGCATGTTGAGATGCTCGCGGCGGTAAAGATCATTTCGCCGGAAGAAGCCCGGCGCATCCGCACCGCGCTGAGAGCCATCGGCAAGGAGATCGATTCAGGGAAACTCGACCTTTCGTGGGACAAAGAAGACATCCACATGGCGATCGAGCAGAGGCTGATCCAAAAGATCGGCCCTATCGGGGGAAAACTCCATACCGGAAGGAGCAGGAACGACCAGGTTGCCCTCGACGAGCGCCTCCATCTTCGGGGGGCGATCCGCGAACTGCAGAAGCTCATCCTCCAGCTCCAGCGGGTGTTGCTCTATAAGGCTGAAAAATATTTCGATACTATCATGCCCGGCTACACCCACCTGCAGCGTGCCCAGCCGGTATATTTATCCCACCATTTCCTCGCCTACATCGGGATGTTCGAAAGAGATTTCGGGCGTTTGGCGGATTGCTACAAACGGGTGAATAGGCTCCCCCTCGGAGCGGCAGCGTTAGCGGGAACATCGTTTCCCATCGATAGGGCGATGGTCGCCCGCAAACTGGGGTTCGACGGCATCATTGAGAACAGTATGGATGCGGTGAGCGATCGGGATTATCTTATCGAGTTCATTTCCGCGTGCAGCATTATTTTAACACATTTGAGCAGGTTCGCCGAAGAGATCGTCCTCTGGAGCTCGCAGGAGTTCAATTTTGCGAAAACCGACGATGCCTATACCACCGGAAGCAGCATCATGCCGCAGAAAAAGAACCCCGATATGGCGGAGCTTGTGCGGGGAAAAGCAGGAAGAGTGTTCGGCGATCTGGTCAACATCCTCACGATCATGAAAGGCCTACCGCTCGCCTACAACCGCGACATGCAGGAAGACAAGCTACCAATGCTCGACGCGGTCGCGACAACACGTCAATGCCTCTTCATCTTTTCCCACATTCTCGTTCACACAAAATTCGAGAAAAGCAGGTTTGAAGAGGAACTGAAGAATGATTTCTTGACGGCGACAGAAATTGCGGATTATCTCGTCAAAAAAGGAGAGGCGTTCAGGGACGCGCATTCGATCACGGGAAAAATTGTCGCATACGCCATCGAACATAAAAAGAGCTTATCGCACCTTACGATGCCGGAGTTACGACATTTTTCGGATTTGCTCGGCGAAGATGTGTTCGAGGTGCTGACGCCTCACAAGAGCGTCGAACACAAGAAATCGGCAGGCAGCACTTCCCCTCAGGAAATAAAGAAACAGATCGTCCACTGGACAAGGGTGCTGAAGAACAAAAAGGCCTGAGGCGCGGCATATCGCGCTTCGCGGCTATTTCCCCTCGCTCAGCGAGCGCAGCCGCACCCCCTCAAATTCATCCCCCCTGTTCCATTGCGGCATGGACCGTTGGTTGGCAAGAAGATACGCAAGGTGGAAATAGAACTTGGCTTCCTGCATCGTCCCCTCATACGTCCAATCGCTGCGAATCTCGTCGCTGGGCTGGTGGTAGTTGTAGTCATTGTACTCTTCGGCCATTTGTTTTCCCCAGCCGGCAGGCTTGCCGATGAAATCAATTCCGCCGTCGAAATACGCTACGGGCACGCCGATCTGCGCAAAGCTGAATTGGTCTGAACGGTAGAAGGCCCCTTGTTCGGGAAACTGGTCGGGTTTCACGACAAAACCGGCCAGCGTTGCCGCCTTCTTCACCGATTCATCGATCGTCGACCGCCCCTTCCCGATCATCGAAATATCCCGAGTCTCACCGAACATATTCACGCCGTCGATGTTGATATCGGCGGCGATCTTTGCCGCGGGGAATGTCGGGTGGGCGGCGTAATATTCCGAGCCGAGCGTGCCTGCTTCTTCCCCGCCGACAAGCAAAAAGAGGATCGACCGCTTCGGCCTGATCGCAAGATGAGTGAATCCGTTCGCAAGCGTCAGCACCATGCTCACGCCGGACGCATTGTCAAGCGCGCCGTTGTCGATCGAGTCGCCGTTGACCGGCTGAACAATTCCCAAATGGTCGAAATGCGCGGTGTAGATGACGGCTTCCTTTGAAAGGCTGGAATCGCTCCCAGGAAGCAATCCCGCGACGTTCGCCGTGGTGATCTTTCTGATCGTGTTATGAAGATGGACCGAAACTACTGTACCGAGCGGAACCGGTGTGAACTTTCTTGAATTCGCCCTCCTCATCAACTCATCCAGATTGTTCCCCGACAACGCAACCAGGGTTTTGCTCGCGCTCCATGAGAGCCACGATTCCAATTTCATCGGCTCTTCTTTGGGATCCTCGATCGAAAAATTCTCGCCGCTCCATGATGTCTGGACCACCTGAAAGGGGTAGCCGGCCGACCGATCCGTATGGATGATGATAGCCCCGGCCGCTTTCTTGTGCGCGGCGATCTCGTATTTGTACGTCCATCGCCCGTAGTATGTCCGAGCCTTGCCTCCGAAGAACTTCGGGTCGTTGCTCGGGGGTTCGTCATTCATCATCAGCAGCACTTTGCCCGAAACATCGACCCCTTTGTAATCGTCCCATTTTTGTTCCGGTGCATCGATGCCGTATCCTACAAAGACGACCTCGGCGTTCGCGATATCGACATGTTCTTCCTGTATCCCAGAAAAACCGATGAATTCATCCCGAAATTTGAACCGTTCTTCCTTTGTCCCGCACCGGGCAACCAGTTCCATCGACGAATCTGCCGTGATCCCTACGATCGGGAACCGCTGAAGGTAGGTCCCGTTTTCTCCTCCGGGCTGAAGTCCGAGCAGCTGCAGCTGCGACATCAGATATTTTTCCGCTACTGCGTCGGCGCGGGTGGCAGGGGCGCGCCCTTCCAGCAAATCATCGGCGAGAAATTTCAGGTGGCTTTGAAAAATGCGAGGATTGATGGCTGCGAACGCTTGTGCCTCGTCTTCCGGCATTTGAGGATAAAGCGAGGAAGAACATATGTTCAACCATGCAAGCGTATAAAGCGCGATCTTGGCGTTTCGGCCGGCATTGTATCGTTTCCCCGTGCGGTATCCCCGGCGATTTCGATGAAGTTTCTCTAACACTTGATCTTCACGATTTCTTGTTGAATCGGTCCTCCCGGAATTTCGATCTTTCTCTCCTTGCTGACATACACGTCGATCTCCAGCCGGACGCCGAATTCGCCCGGAAGATAGATACCGGGTTCGATAGAAAAACATGTTTCCGGAATAATTTCGCGCTGGTCATGGGTCTCTAAATTATCGATGTTGGCGCCGTTTCCGTGGACTTCGGTGCCGATATTATGCCCCGTTCGGTGGATAAAAAATTCGCCGTACCCTTTATCACTGATGTACTTTCGGGTAATATCGTCCACATCGCAGCCGCGTACTTTGCGTCCGCTGGAGAATTCCGACTTTAAATACTCGACCGCGGTATCGCGCGCCCCTTTCACGACCTCAAAAACCTTCTGATACTTCGCCGGGATCTCCTCACCGGCAAACGCAACCCAGGTGATATCGGAATAGACGCTCTCGGCTTTGTTCTTCTTTGCCCACAGATCGATCAGGATGCGATCCCCCTTCTTGATCTCTGAAAAAATTTCTTTCGTCGGTTCATAGTGAGGATTTGCCGCGTTCGCATTGACGGAACAATTCGGGGCATCGTCGATCACAAGCCCGTTTTCCTTGAAATAATTTGCCATTGTTTGCTGAACATCGTATTCCGTCACCCTCTGTCCTGCCCGAAGCCTTTCGCCGATAAACCCAAAAGCGACATCGACGGTCTTCCTCAGAACCTTCGAGGTCTCAAATTGATCCGCCCGCTGTTCCTCGGTCCACCGTGCTTCGAAAAATTGAACGATATCCGCCGAGGAGACGACATTGACGCCGAATGACCGGATTAATTCGACTGTACCGCCGTCAACTTTCGAGACGTACGGAATCGCATTATTCGGAGAATATTCCATCGCAACTGAGTTCACCCCTTTAAGGGTCGCCTTAAGCCCGTCCTGGAGCGATTGCCAGCTGACATAGACGGTTTTGCCGCCGGGGAGATGGTCCAGGTTGTATTGTTCAATGCCGTGAACAAGCTTGTGCGGCGTTCCTTGCGCCGGGATAAAATAGAAGTATCGCCTCATTTGCGTGAGATGTGCCGGCAGTTCCAACAATTTCGAAGCGAATACGTTGGACTGTCGGAAATTATAGAGCAGCCATCCTTCAAGCTTGTATGCGTGCAGCGCAGCCTGAATCGATGAGATTCTTTTCGTTAATTCGTCGGCCTTTGACATGGCGTCCTCCTTTACGCTGTCGGAGAGTATCGGTGGAGCATTTGTGCGTCAATATAAAGAATTCCGGCACAAATAAAAATCCCCGAACGCAAACGAGCGTTCGGGGATCCCTTCTTCCTTCTACGGCAACGGTGGCTAGTACATGTCGCCCATGCCGCCGCCCGGAGGCATTGCCGGCATCGGCTTCTTCTCTTCGGGTTTCTCGACGATGGTCGCCTCGGTCGTCAGCAGCAGCGCTGCAACGCTCGCTGCGTTTTCGATCGCGATGCGGGTCACCTTGGTCGGATCGATCACGCCCGATTCGACGAGGTTCTCGTACTTCTCGGTGAACGCATTGAAGCCGAAGTTGCCTTTTTCACTCTTCACCTTATCGACAACGACGGAGCCTTCGAGGCCTGCGTTGGCGACGATCTGGCGGATCGGTTCTTCAAGCGCCCGCTTGATGATCTCGACGCCGGTCTTCTGGTCCTCGTTCGTCGTCTTTACTTCATCAAGCTTGGTGATTGCGCGAAGGTAAGCGACGCCGCCGCCGGGGACGATGCCCTCTTCAACGGCCGCCCGTGTCGCATGGAGCGCATCTTCCACGCGCGCTTTTTTTTCTTTCATCTCCACTTCGGTCGAGGCGCCGATTTTCAACACGGCAACGCCGCCGGAGAGCTTTGCAAGACGCTCCTGAAGTTTTTCCTTGTCGTAATCGGAGGTCGTCTTATCGATCTGTCCTTTGATCTCGTTGATGCGCTTTTTGATCTCGTCCTTTTTGCCGGCGCCTTCGACGATCGTCGTATTATCTTTATCGACGACGACCTTCTTCGCTGTGCCGAGGTACGAAAGCGTGGCATTTTCGAGCTTGAACCCTTTCTCCTCGGAGATCACGGTACCGTTTGTCAGGACAGCGATATCTTCGAGCATTGCTTTTCTGCGGTCCCCAAACCCGGGGGCTTTCACGGCCACGACGCGCAGGGTGCCGCGGATCTTGTTCACAACGAGAGTTGCAAGGGCTTCGCCCTCAACTTCTTCTGCGATGATCACCATCGAACGGCCGGATTGTGCCGCCTTCTCGAGAATCGGGAGAAGGTCTTTCATCGAGCTGATCTTTTTGTCGTGGATCAGAATGAGCGGATCCTCGAGAACCGATTCCATTGTATCGGCATCGGTGACGAAGTACGGCGAAAGGTACCCGCGGTCGAACTGCATCCCCTCGACGACATCCATCAAGGTCTCGGTTCCTTTTGCCTCCTCAACCGTGATCACGCCGTCTTTGCCGACTTTCTCCATCGCGTCGGCGATGAGATTGCCGATCGTCGAATCGTTGTTCGCCGAAATCGAACCGACCTGCGCGATTTCCTTCTTCCCTTCGACCGGGCGGCTGATCTTCTTCAGCTCTTCGATCACTCTTGTAACGGCAAGGTCGATGCCCCGCTTGAGGTCCATCGGATTGGCGCCGGCGGTGACATTCTTCAACCCTTCGCGAACGATCGCTTGTGCGAGAACGGTGGCCGTCGTGGTTCCGTCGCCGGCGACATCGGAGGTCTTTGAGGCAACTTCACGCACCATCTGTGCGCCCATATTCTCATTTGGATCTTCGAGCTCGATCTCCTTGGCCACTGTCACGCCGTCTTTGGTCACGGTCGGTGCTCCGAATTTCTTGTCGATGACAACATTGCGTCCCTTCGGTCCGAGCGTCACCTTCACTGCATTAGCGAGCTGGTCGACGCCGCGCTTCAGAGCTGCGCGCGCGTCAAAATCGTACTGAATTATCTTTGCTCCCATAACCGTAATACTCCTTTTGAATTTTGGTTTTTCATTGCTTCAATTACTTGGGCATGATCGCGAACACGTCGCTCTCACGCATGATCAGAACTTCTTCCCCGTCGACGGTCACTTCTGTCCCGGAATATTTACCGTAAAGAACTTTGTCGCCGACCTTCACCTCCATCGGAACTTTCTTCCCTTCATCTGTGACCTTCCCCGGTCCGGCGGCAACAACCTCGCCCCACACCGGTTTTTCTTTGGCAGTGTCAGGAAGAATGATTCCTCCCTTTGTTTTTTCCTCAGCCTCGGCGGGCTTGACAACAATTCTGTCAGCCAAAGGATGTAATTTCATACAAGTCTCCTTAACGTTAAGTTAATACGATGTAACCTATTTAATTGAAATAACTTATGGTATAAAAAATAATTAGCACTCACGTTCAATGAGTGCTAATATAGCAATTCACGATGCTATTGTCAAGTGGTTTCGACTATAATTTTGCTCCCGAAACGATGAGGACGAACTCCCCTTTAACGGGGCGGGCGGACAACGTTGTGTGGAGTGATGAGAGGGTTCCGCGAAGGATTTCTTCAAACTTTTTAGTGATTTCCCGTCCGATGACGGCGGGACGGTCGCCAAACGCATCGCGAATGTCCTCTAGCGTTCGAAGGATGCGATGAGGAGATTCGTAGAAGACCATCGTCCGGGCTTCGTCTTTGAGCTGGGACAGTTTCGTGGACCTTCCCTTTTTGTGTGGAAGAAAACCTTCGAACACGAACGACTGAGTCGGCATTCCGCTCGCCACCAGCACAGGAATAAACGCCGTCGGCCCGGGAAGGGGAATGATAGGAATATCATCCACGATGCAAGCCTGAATGATCGAATAGGCCGGGTCGGAAATTCCCGGCGTCCCCGCATCTGAAACAAGCGCGACCGAGTGGCCGTCCCTCAGCCTGGCAACGATCTGCGGAACACGGATGGTTTCGTTATGCGTGAAAAAACTGAGAAGGGGTTTTTGGATCTGCAAATGGTCGAGAAGAACCTTCGTCGTGCGGGTATCTTCTGCCGCGATCACGTCAACCGAAGAGAGGATTTTTACCGCGCGATACGTAATATCGTCGAGATTGCCGATCGGCGTCGGAACAATGTATAGCGCCCCAGGGCGGATTTCTTCGGGCATCGCTCTATATACCCCAATCGCGGACGTACCGGAAATCGACGTTCACCGTCCGCTGCGAGATCTTTGCCACGATCGGCGGCCGGCGTTTGAATTGGTTTTGCTTGACACGTCTTTTGATCGTCTCGATGAACTTCTTTTCAAAGCCCATCGCGGTCAGTTCATCATCTCTCCGCCGTTCGTCGATCATGTAATAGAGGAGCCGGTCAACATCCCGGTACGAAAAACCCAGCTCCCCCTCGTCGGTCTGGTCCTGCCATAAATCGGCGGTGGGTTTTTTCTCGACGATCCTTTTAGGAACGCCAAGAGCTTCGGCGAGCTGCCATACCTGAGTCTTAAAAAGATCGCCGAGCGGATTGACGGCGCACGCCATGTCCCCGAACAACGTCCCGTAACCGAGCATCGTTTCCGTTTTGTTGGAGGTTCCGACAACAAGCGCATGATGCTGGATCGAACGGTCGTAGAGAACGATCATCCTCATCCGCGCCATGACATTTCCCCGGCGGACATTGTCGGTCATGCGCTGTGCCGTTATGAACGGATCGACCATCGGCGTAATCTCGACAACTTCAGAGTGAACGTGAAGGTTGCTCACAACCAGTTCGGCGTCTGCCTTGCTTTGTGGACTGCTCGAGGCATACGGCATCAGGACAGCGAAAACATTTTCTTTGCCGAGCGCTTCTGCTGAAAGATACGCGGAGACCGCCGAGTCGACCCCTCCCGATAGTCCGATCACTGCTTTCGTAAATCCGGCGTTGTGAATCTGATCGCGGAGAAAATCCACCAGCATCTTCTTCACAAATTTCGGATTGAGAAGCAACTCGTTGCCGTTCATCGTTCGAGTGGTCGTTTCCATAGCATACCGCCTTCAAAGTTCGCCCGCGTTAAGTTCCCGAAGGGCTTTCCGCATGATGTTGAACCCTTCTTCCAATTCGCCGCGCTGAATCGTCAACGGCGGCCTGAAACGGATGGACCGATCGCCGCAGCCGATAATGATCAATCCTTCCTCGTACGCCTTCTGACGCAGCTGATCCCGGTTTTGTGCCGTATCCAGGTCGATCGCGCACATCATTCCGCGCCCCCGGACATTCGAAACGAGCGAAGGAAATTCCTCTCCCATCGCAGCTAATTCCCGAAGCATATATTCTCCCTGGAGCCGTGCGTTTTCCACGAGCTGCTCCTCTTCGATGATCTCCATGATCCGCGTGAACCGAACCATGTCGACCAAATTGCCGCCGAAGGTCGAGTTGAGACGGCTTGGCTTATGGAACACGTTGTCGAGCACATCATCGATCCGCGTGCTGCTCATAAATCCGCAGACATGTGTCTTCTTGCCGAAGGACATCAGATCGGGCTTCACAAAGTATTCATGCGCCCACATCTTTCCGGTCAGCCCGATTCCCGTTTGCACTTCATCAAAGATAAGAAGGATCTCGTTTTCGTCGCAGATCTCACGAAGCTTCACCAGAAATTCTTTCCGGAAATGATTGTCCCCCCCTTCGGCCTGGATCGGTTCTATGATGAGCGCCGCGATGTCGTCAGGATTGTTGATGATCGCCTCTTTGATCTGCCGGACCGCAATTTCTTCGTCATCCATCACCTCTTTCAGATGGATGTCGTTGAGCGGAAACGTCATCGCAGGGTTCAAAATCCTCGGCCATTTGAATTTCGGAAAATAATTCGTCTTCGTCGGGTCCGTATTCGTGAGGGAAAGCGTGTAGCCGCTCCGCCCGTGGAATGCGCGCCGAAAATGAATGATCTGCCTTCCCCGTTCCTCGGTATATCCCTTAATAAAATTCTTGCGAACCTTCCAATCGAACGCGGTTTTCAAGGCATTTTCGACGGCAAGCGCACCGCCGTCGACATAGAAAACATACGGCAGATATTCCGGCTGCACAATTCGCGAGAACGTCTCAACGAATTCCGCCATCTCGACGCTGTACACGTCGGAGTTCGACGGCTTGTTCACGGCAACCTGGCCGAGTGTTTCGAGAAATCCCGGCTCGGTCATTTTCGGATGATTCATCCCGACCGCGGACGATCCAAAAAAGGAAAAGAAATCGAGATACCGTTTATTGAAACGAGAATCGTAAAGATAGCAACCCTGGCTTCTTTTTAGATCGACGACCAGGTCGAACCCGTCCACAAGCATGTGGCGGGAAAGGGTTAGATGAACGTCCGTCGAAGAGACCGCGACCGGCAAATTCGTGGTAGGCTTGCCCGTTTGCTTCTTTGGGCCGCCCCCATTCCTGTTCGTTCCAACTTCTTCCCCTGCGGTTCTGATGGCTGATTCCAACATGCTGCACCTCCAGGCATTTTCAGTTCGATGATAGAATGAAAGAGCGCAATAACCTTCATCCACCATGACTCAGAAAAATTCCTGATGTTCGTAGAGCGAAACGAAATAGAGGCACAGAAACGTTTTCATTTCAATAGTTGTCTATTTGCGCCCGCTGCAGGGCGCCGCTGTAATCGACGTAGACCGCTTTCCACTCGGTAAAGAAATCGTACACTGCCCAGCCTCCTTCGCGATGGCCGTTGCCCGTTTGTTTTACTCCTCCAAACGGAAGATGCGCTTCCGCCCCGATCGTCGGAACGTTGACATAGGTGATGCCGGCCTTGATGTCGCGCACGGCGATAAACGCCTTGTTGACATCACGGGTATAAATCGAGGATGAAAGGCCGTACACCGTGTCGTTGAGAATCATAATGCTCTCTTCCAAAGACCTCGAACGAATCACCGACAAGACCGGCCCAAAGATCTCCTCTTTCGCGATCCGCATTCCGGGAGTAACATCAGTGAAGATTGTCGGTTCGTAAAACCATCCGTTCTTCAGCTTGTCGCCGCTGGCCGCCTTGCCCCCGGCCGCAAGGCTGGCACCCTCCTTCTGTCCGATTTCGACATACGAATGCACGGTCTCACGCTGCTTTTCGTTCACGCACGGACCAACCTCAGTGGACGGAAGCAAACCGTCCCCGAGCTTCAATTTTTTCGTCCGGTCGAGGAGCATCGAGATGAATTGATCATAGATTTTTTCATGGAGGATGAGCCGGCTCGTGGCAGTGCAGCGTTGTCCGGTCGTGCCGAACGCTCCCCAGAGGACTCCGTCGAGCGCGAGGTTCAGGTCAGCATCGTCCATTACGATCTGCGCATTTTTCCCCCCGAGCTCAAGCGAGACCCTTTTGAGCGTCTCGCTCGAATCCTTTTGAATCTGTTTCCCTACCGAGGTCGAACCGGTGAAAGAAATAAGGTCAACGTCGGGATGCGAGGTGATCGCATTGCCCACTTCGCCTCCGCTCCCATGAACGATATTCACGACCCCTTCAGGAATTCCCGCCTCCATCATGATCTCCACCAGCGCGGCCGCGGTTCTCGGGGTATCGGTCGCAGGCTTGAAGACGACCGTGTTTCCCGAAAGAACTGCGGGGAAGATCTTCCACGTGGGGATCGCCATCGGAAAATTCCATGGAGTGATGATGCCGGCAATTCCGATCGGAACGCGGATCGCCATCGCAAATTTATTGGGGAGCTCGGACGGAACGGTGTGACCGAAGAGGCGCCGCCCTTCGGACGAAGCATAGTACGCAGTATCGATCCCCTCCTGCACATCTCCGCGCGTCTCAACGATCACTTTCCCCATCTCACGGGTCATTTCCCGGGCGAGGTCTTCCTTTCGGGCGACCATGATATCCCCGACCTTCCGGAGAATATCACCGCGCTTCGGTGCGGGAACAAGCCGCCACTTCTCAAATGCCGCGCGGGCCGCTTTCACGGCATCGTCGACATCCTCCTTCGACGATCTTGGGAAAACGCCGATCACCTCATCCCAATTGGCGGGATTCCGATTCTCGAAAGTTCTCCCCGACTTCGCGTCAACCCATCTTCCATTGATAAGGTTCTGAAATTTCTGCGGCATGATCATTCACCATACGATATCGCGTAATAGCTTGATCAGCGGATACTCAGCTGCCCAAGCCTACTCTCTCAAAAATATAATCGACGTGACGCAAACTCTTCGTCGGGTCGAATGCTTCCTGAAGTTCGCTCTTTGTCAGCAGCCTGTTGACCTCCGCATCGTCCTCCAACACTTCCCTGAAATTCTTCTTGGATTGCCAGACGTCCATCGCATTTTTCTGAACGATCCTGTACGCGTCTTCCCGTTTCATCCCTTTCGTCGTCAGGGCAAGGAGCACCGGCTGCGAAAAGACCAGTCCGTGAGTAAGGTCGATATTGTTCCTCATGTTCTCGGGGTAGACGATGAGCTTCTCAATGACATTCTTTGTAAGCGCAAGCATATAATCCAGGAGGATACAGCTGTCCGGAACGATGATGCGCTCGACCGACGAATGGGTGATGTCACGCTCATGCCAGAGGGCGACGTTCTCCATTGCCGCCTGTGCATTCCCCCGAAGCACGCGCGATAATCCGGCGATCCGCTCGCACGTGATCGGATTGCGCTTGTGCGGCATGGCCGACGAGCCCTTCTGTCCTTTTGAAAAATATTCCTCCGCCTCCAGCACTTCCGTTTTTTGAAGATGGCGGATCTCCGTCGCGAATTTTTCGAGCGAGCTGCCAACGACGGCAAGCGTCGTCATAAATTCCGCATGTCGATCGCGCTGAAGGATCTGCGTCGAGACCGGCGCCGGTTTCAGCCCGAGTTTCGCACAGACATATTCTTCGACCTTCGGGCTCAGATGTTCAAAGGTCCCGACGGCGCCGGAGATCTGGCCGTACGAGATCGTCTCGATCGCGCGAATGAGCCGCTGGATGTTCCGTCTCGTTTCGTCGTACCACAAAGCCAGCTTCAGCCCGAAAGTCGTCGGCTCGGCATGGATGCCGTGCGATCTCCCGATCATGACGGTCATTTTGAACTCTTTCGCTCGCCGCGCGAGGACCTCTTTCAATTCCTCCAATCCTTTCAAGAGGAGTTCTCCCGATTGCTTCATCTGAACCGCCAACGCAGTATCGAGCACGTCGGACGACGTCATTCCAAGATGGATGTAACGCGATTCGGGACCGACATATTCCCCGACATTCGTCAGGAATGCGATGACATCATGCTTCACCTCCAACTCAATAGCATCGATCCTGGCAATATCAAACTTTGCTTTCTCCCGGATAACCGCGACCGCTTCCTTCGGAATCACCCCTAATTCCGCCTGCGCTTCGCATGCGAGGATCTCTATCTGCAGCCAGACCGAGAATTTATTTTGGTCGTTCCATATTTTGCCCATCACTGGGCGCGTGTACCGAGCGATCATTTTCTTAGAAGGTTAGGTTCGTTTTTCCAACGTTAGATTGGCGTCGAATGTCTTCTTGTCCCGATAGATTTTCAGGCTGAGAACATCTCCCGCTTTTGCGTCGTTGATGATCGAGATGATCGTTTCCTCATTTTGTATCTTTTCCCCGTTGATTTCTAGAATGATGTCGCCGACCTTTAATTCAGCCTTTTCGGCGGGACTGTTCTTCTTGATGTCGCTGATGATCACCCCCTCAGCAGTTTTCAGTCCGAAATATTTTGCGATCCGCTGGTCGACAATGTTCACTTCCATCCCCGTCCAGAAATTGCGCTCGACCTTCCCCTTCTTCTGAAGCTCATCGACGATCGACTTCACCCGGTTGATCGGAATGGCAAAGCCATACCCGATGTACGCCTGGCTCACCCCCGCGGTGTAAATCAGCGTGTTGATGCCGATGACCTCGCCGGCGCTGTTCACCAGCGGCCCGCCGCTGTTCCCCGCGTTGATCACCGCGTCGGTTTGTATCAACCCGCGGTACGACCGGTTATCTTCGACGTTGAGGTTCATCCCCTTTGCGCTCACGACGCCGACGGTCACGATCGGTTTGTCGATGTTCTCAAAGAGCCCGAACGGATTGCCGAACGCCACCGCCCACTCGCCGATCATCACGTCGTCGGAATTGCCGAGCTTCACATATGGAAAGTTCTTCCCTTTGATCCTCAGGAGCGCCACGTCCGAGATCATGTCGGTGCCGACAAGCTCGGCGGGATATTTTTCTCCGTTCGTCATCGTTACGATGATTTCTTTCGCGTTGCCGGCGACATGGTCGTTGGTGAGAACATAGCCTTCGGGCGAGATGATGAACCCGGACCCGAGCCCCTTCACTTCCTGTTTGAGGCTTCTGTTCCCAAAAAACTGTCTGAAGAACGGATCATCGCCGAAAAAGTTCGAGAAAGGGTCCTGCACTTCTCTCACTTCGGTCACGGTGATGCCGACCACGGCCGGGCTGACGCTTTCGACCGTGGCGGTAATGGCATTCTTCCTCGATTTGGAAACGTCGTCGTCCGGGCTTTTCTGCTGTTCTTCAGAAACAAACAGGGAGCTTTGTTGCCCGGAACTTCCTGCGGTGGCAATGCCGTTCACTTTCGGCGCCAGCGAATATCCAAGAATTCCGCCGACACACAAAAAGATCATCAAGAGAAAAAATGCTTTGCGGGACATGTTATTTTTTATCTGAGCTTCGTGATGAAATGATTTCCCGTAACGGGCCGATATGCCGGATGAACAAAATTGCAGACATTGCACTGTACGCAGCCAATAATTGCGCGACGGAAAGCGCGCCTGTTGAAAACTTCGCCACGATCCCTTGAGGGATCGCGTATCCTAAGAGAGGCGAGGCGAGAATCGCGGCGATATTTCCAATATGAATATTCTTAGAGAACGAATATCCGGCAACCCAGCACGCGCACCAAACGGCGACAAAAATCCAGCTCACGACCAGCATTGCGCCGGCAGCGGGCGCAAGACCTCTACCCCCTTTGAACCTCAACCAGACGGGAAAGCAATGTCCGATGACAATGCCGACAAGGGAAGCCGAAATGCATCCGGGGACGGATCCCCAGATAAAAAGCGAGAGAAGAACAGCGCAGATGCCCTTCACGAGATCAACCGCAAGCACGATAAGGCCGACAAGGCGTTGGCCGGTCACCTCATACGCGTTCAGCGTTCCCACATTACCGCTGCCCGCAAGCCGGATATCGATGTCTGAACTTCGTTTTACAACAATGTAGGCAGTGGGAAGGGAACCGATGAGATAGCTCAGGACAAAAGCTTCAAGGGTCGACAAGAAATTGCTTCCGTTGTATGGTTGTTTGTTTCTGTGAGTTCAAAGTACCAAAAAAACGCCCGATAGTCAAGGCAACCTGAAGAGCGCATCCGCATAACCTAAAGTCATTACAGTAGTTGTGGCTGCTGTTCCTTGATTCTTCTTCCTCAAACAAGTATATTCTCTTGAAGAAAAAATGATGATCACATGAACGAGACCTACCTCAAAAAACTATTATCAGATTTCAAGCGGTCGCGGATCTCCGAAGAGGATGCTCTCTCTTCGCTGCAGAACTTTTCGTACGAGTCGATCGGTTTTGCGACCATCGACCACCACCGGCAATTCCGCCAGGGATTTCCCGAGGTGATCTTATGCGAAGGGAAGACCCCGCAGCAGATTTCGGGCATTGCAAAAAAAATCGTGGATCGGGGAAGCGCTCTTCTGGCAACGCGAGCAACCAAAAAAGACTTTGACGCTGTCAGGAAGGCGGTCAAGAAAGCCCGTTTTAATCCGGCAGCAAGAACAATAACCGCCAATGAGCCAACGCTGATTCCATCATCGAAGAAAATAATTTTGATCGTGACAGCCGGGACCTCCGATATTCCGGTGGCTGAAGAAGCGGTCGTCACTGCGAAGATGATGAGACAACATGTGGAGACGCTCTATGATGTCGGAGTTGCAGGAATACATCGCCTGCTCAATCAAACCGATAAGCTCCATCGGGCAAGCGTCATTATCGTTGTTGCGGGAATGGACGGCGCCCTCGCAAGCGTCGTCGGAGGCCTCGTGCGCGTTCCGGTCATTGCTGTTCCGACGTCGACAGGGTACGGCGCGTCGTTTGGCGGTATCGCGCCGCTGCTCACAATGTTAAATTCCTGTGCAGCCGGAATTACCGTCGTCAATATTGATAACGGCTTCGGCGCCGCATTTGCAGCGAGCCTGATCGTGAAATCGTAAAGTTCCTATTGATATTCTGTGACGAGGGAAAAACTGCCATGCTCAGCGATCTGAAAAAAATCCAATATAAAGAGACCATTCTTGAAACCATCGGGCATACTCCGCTCATCAAGCTCAATAAAATGGCGAAGGGGTACAAACCCGCAATTTTTGCCAAGGTTGAAAGCTTCAATCCGGGCGGATCCGTAAAGGACAGGATCGGCGTTGAAATTATAGAGGAAGCAGAACGGACAGGCCGGCTGAAACCAGGGGGAACGATCGTCGAATCGACTTCGGGCAATACCGGAATGGGTCTGGCGATCGCGGCGGCGATCAAAGGATATAAGACTGTTTTCACGATGCCCGACAAGATGAGCGGAGAAAAGATTCAGCTTCTTCGGGCATTTGGCGCCGAGGTGATTGTCACTCCAACGGCGGTTCCGCACGATTCCCCAGAGAGCTACACCGAAGTCGCAAAACGGATCGTCCGTGAAACTCCGAACTCCATCCTTGCCGACCAATACTATAATCCGAAAAACGAGGAATCGCATTACCACACGACGGGCCCCGAAATTTGGGAGCAAACCGGCGGACAAATCGATTACTTCGTCTGCGGCATCGGGACAGGGGGAACGATCAGCGGCACCGGACGATATCTCAAAGAAAAGAATCCGAAGGTGAAAGTTGTCGGCATCGACCCGAAGGGATCGATCCTGCGCGACTATTTTTATACCAAACAGTTCTCCCCGGTGTTTAAAACATACAAGGTCGAAGGGATCGGACAGGATTTCCTTCCGGGGGCGCTCCATTTCGAGTACATCGACGAGATCATCGAGGTAACGGACAAAGAGTCGTTCCTTGCAGCGCGGAGGCTGACGCGTGAAGAAGGAATTTTTGCCGGAGGCTCGTGCGGCACTGCCGTCGCGGGCGCGTTCAAGCTTGCGGAGCGACTGTCGGAGAACGACGTCGTGGTCGTGATCCTGCCGGACGGCGGCTCCAAATACCTCAGCAAGCTGTACAACGACGATTGGATGAGGGAAAACGGGTTTATCGCCCCCGAGCGCATCACGCTCAGATATGTGATGGAGGCAAAATCGTCAAAACTCCCGCAGCTGATCACCGTCGATGCTTCATCAACGATCCGCACAGCGCTCGACATCATGACGGGAAAAAACGTCTCACAGCTCCCTGTCTTCGAAAAAAAGAAATGCATCGGCAGCGTCTCCGAAGGAAATCTTCTCACATTGCTGCTGAAAGATTCATCAAAGTTCGACGCGCTGGTAGGGACGGCAATGGAACCGCCGTTTCCTGAAGTCCACATGAACGAAGAGCTCGGAAGAGCCGTGGAACATTTTGCCAAGAAGGAATCAGCAGTGCTCGTCAAGAATGATTCCGGCGTGATAGGAATCATTACGCGATTCGACGTTTTAGGATACCTTACCCGATAGCCACTATGCAATGGGAACAATCGGCCGTCGATAAACTCGACGAATTAGTCCGGGTCGTCCGCGACCCATTCCGCGAGATCATCAAGAATTCGGCGCAAACGCACGCAGAACGGTACGCTGCACAGCGTCAAAAGCCGCATGTGACCTTGAAGGATGCCGTGCTGGGGTTCTTGCGAGCGCGATCGCATAAGTTGAACACCGAGGGGGCGATGCTGCTTAAGGAATACGGCATCGACGAAAAAGAGTTTACGTTAATCGACAACAACGACAAAGTATGAAATTTTCGACGAAGGCAGTGCATGCGGGGCAGCACCCCGACCCCGCGACCGGAGCAGTGATGACTCCAGTCTTTCTTACTTCGACCTATGCTCAGGAAGGTCTGGGACAGAACAAAGGTTACGAATATTCACGCGTGTCCAACCCGACACGCACCGCGCTTGAAAAAAACATCGCAGCGCTCGAGAATGCCGAAGAAGGAATGGCATTCGCCTCGGGGATGGCTGCGATCGATGCGCTGTTCCGGCTGCTTGCTCCGGGGGATCACGTGATCGCGACGAACGCCGTCTACGGAGGGACGTACCGGATCGCGAAAATGGTCTTTGAACGCTTCGGTCTGGAGTTCGATTTTGTCAACACCACGGACATGAACGTCGTGATACGGTCGCGAAAACCGAGCACAAAAATGATTTTTGTTGAGACTCCCACCAACCCGACGATGGAAATTTCCGACCTCGGCGCGATCGCCAAATTCGCACGGGCGCATCAATTAATTTCCATCGTTGACAATACCTTTGCCACTCCGTACCTGCAGCGCCCGATCGATTTCGGCATCGACGTTGTCGTTCACAGCGTCACGAAATATTTGAACGGCCACAGCGACATGCTCGGGGGCATGGCGGTCACGAATAACGCGGGCATTGCGGAGAAACTCCGGTTCTCACAAAAGGCGGTTGGCGGGATCATGAGCCCCTTCGATGCCTGGCTTTGCCTGCGCGGCACAAAAACACTCGCAGTCCGCATGAAACAGCATTGTGAAAGCGCCACCATCATTGCAGAATGGCTGTCCGGGCGCAAAGAAGTTGTCAAGGTGAATTATCCGGGGCTGCGAAGCCATCCTCAGTACGCCCTGGCACGGCGCCAGATGAGCGGATTCGGCGGCATGATCTCGTTTGACGTCGGCTCGCTGAAAAATGCCAAGCGATTCCTGAAACGCCTGCGCGTCTGTACGTTGGCCGAAAGTCTCGGCGGGGTGGAAACGCTCATCTCTCATCCGGCAACAATGACGCACGCGTCGGTCCCTAAATCGGAACGGGAGAAAACCGGCGTCACCGACGGACTCGTTCGGATCTCGGTCGGCATAGAGGACGTCGAGGATCTGATCGATGATTTGAAGAATGCCTTGATGGGGATTTAAAGAAGGGTTATTGAACGAATCGTTTTCGCACCAGCGCCCACGCGGCGAGCGTCATCCCATCCCAGATCTTTCTGCTTGAGATCATTTCTTCCAGATGGTTCGGGGAGACTTCCACGATCTCAAACTCTTCCGTCGCTTCGGGTTTTGGCTTTCCGGACAAAAGAGAGCGTGCAATAAAAACGCGGCACATTTCGTCCGTTACCCCGTTGAAGGGATTGAACTCTCCGGCCGTTTCCCACGATCTTCCCGTGTATCCCGTCTCTTCTTCCAGTTCAAGTTTGGCCATCTCATCGTACGAGTGTCCGGGTTTCACGCCGCCGCAAGGGAATTCGATGCTCTCTCGGTCTTTCAGATAACGATACTGATTGACGAGAATGATCTTGCCGTCGTCCGTGACCGGGATGATGAGACTGGACCCTTCAGTGTGAACGTAGTGGTATTCCCCCTTCACCCCGTTGGGAATCTGAAACGAATCAAGAAAATACGTCCACCATGGATTCTTATGGACGATCGCAGAAGTGAGTTTTTTCCAGCGGGAGAGCATTCTCGTGGGATAGAAAATGGAAGATGGAAACTATGTTCGATGCTGCGGTGCTAGAGCAATTCACTCTCTGCGAAGAAAAATGCCACTTCGATCTTCCCGTTCTCGACAGAGTCGGAGCCGTGGACGATGTTCTCGCCTTTGCTATCAGCAAACAGCTTCCGGATGGTCCCGGGTTCCGCATCGTTCGGATCGGTGGCACCGATCAATCTTCGGTACTCCGCCACAGCGTCGGCTTTTTCCAGGGCAACGGGGACGCACGGACCCGATGTCATGAATTCGACAAGGCCGACATAAAAGGGGCGCCCTTTATGGACGGCATAAAATCCGCCGGCTTCCTCCTTTGTCAGACGAATTTGTTTCATCCCCAAAATTTTAAACCCTGCTTTTTGAATTCTTGAGAGCACTTCCCCCTGAAGATTCTTTCTTACACAGTCGGGTTTCAAGATGCAGAGCGTTCGTTCAATCACGGAAAATTCCTCAGATCGTATAGTATTATTTTCTCTTTTTGGATTTCTTCTTTGGCGCCGTTTTCTTTGCCGGTTTTGTGGCGATGACCGGGACAGAATGCGGGCGTTTTTTTGCCAGGGCTAGTTTCATTGTCTCGCCGATCATTGCGGGGCTGTCGCAGACATGAATGCCCGCATCGCTCATTGCTTCCATCTTCTCCGCGGCAGTTCCTTTCCCGCCGGAGATAATCGCGCCGGCGTGTCCCATCCGCCGGCCCGGGGGAGCGGTCCGGCCCGCGATGAAACCGACGACCGGTTTCTTGACATGCTTCGCGATGTATTCCGCCGCTTCTTCTTCAGCGCTCCCTCCGATCTCGCCGATCATGACGATCGCGTCCGTGTTATCGTCCTCATTGAACAGCCTGACCGCATCGATGAAGCGTGTCCCGATGATCGGGTCCCCCCCGATTCCGATGCATGTCGATTGGCCGATGCCGCGCTCGGTGAGCTGCCAAACGGCTTCGTACGTCAATGTTCCGCTGCGTGAAACCAGGCCGACCCGTCCGCGCTTGTGGATGAATCCCGGCATGATCCCGACCTTGCATTCTCCCGGCGTAATAATGCCCGGACAATTCGGGCCGATGAGCCGGGTTCCTTTGAGCTTGACATATTCGTAGACGCGGATCATGTCCTTCGTCGGAATTCCTTCCGTGATGCAGACGATCAATCCGATGCCGGCATCGGCCGACTCCATCACCGCGTCGGCCGCGAACGCCGCGGGGACAAAGATAACAGAGGTATCGACCCCTTCGCTCCTGACCGCTTCTGCAACCGTGTTGAAGACGGGGACTTCGGTCTTGAACTGATCCTTTTCATTCCCCTTGTACATCGTCCCGCCTTTGCCCGGGGTGACCCCCGCGGCAACGTTCGTGCCGTACGCAAGCATTTGCGATGAATGAAATGTTCCTTCGCCGCCGGTGATGCCCTGGACGACAAGCCTGGTCTTTTTGTTGACGAGTATGCTCATGGGAGTTTGTTCCTGATCAAAAATTAGTTCACGGTTCCTAAGAAATCCGCGACCCTCAGCAACGTCGCTTCGTCGAATTGTTTTCCAAGAAGCTGAAGCCCGACCGGAAGATCTTGTTTGTCGACGCCGGCCGGGATGCTGATGCCAGGAATTCCGGCAAGGTTTGCCGAGACGGTATAAATATCCGACAGATACATTTGCAGCGGGTCGTCTGCTTTTTCACCGAATGCAAACGCCGTCGTCGGCGATATCGGCGTGATCAGGCAATCGACCTTCTTAAAGGCGTTAAAGAAATCCTCCTGAATTAACCTTCTCACTTTTTGCGCCTTCCTGTAATACGCATCATAATAGCCGGCCGAAAGTACATACGTGCCGAGCATGATGCGTCTCTTAACTTCTGCGCCGAAGCCCTCGCTACGCGATTTTGTGTACATCTCCATCAGCGTCGAGGCATGCTTGCTCCGATAGCCGTAACGGGCGCCGTCGTACCTGGCAAGGTTCGATGATGCCTCCGCGGTCGCAAGAATGTAATAGGTGGCGATCGTGTATTCAGAATGAGGAAGAGAAACTTCGATAACTTCTGCGCCGCCCCCTTTCAACCGGGCGACATGCCCTTCGAGGCAGCCCCGGATCTCCGTGTTCAACGCGTCGTTGAAGTATTCCTTCGGGAGGCCGAACCTTAATCCTTTCACGTCGCGGTTCATCGAGGCAAGATAATCGGGAACCGGAACCTTCGCCGACGTCGAATCCCGTTCATCATGTCCGGCGATGACCCCTAAAATCCGGGCGATATCGCGCGCTGAATTTGCAAAGGGACCGATCTGGTCGAACGATGACGCGAAAGCGACAAGCCCATAACGGGAAACTCTCCCGTACGTCGGCTTCATCCCATACACGCCGCACAGGCCGGCCGGCTGACGGATCGAACCGCCGGTGTCGGATCCCAGCGCAGCCGTTGCCATTCCGGCAGCAACGGCGACGGCCGAGCCGCCGCTAGAACCGCCGGGAACGCGCGATTCATCTATCGGATTTTTCACGGGACCGAATGCCGAATTCTCCGTCGACGATCCCATGGCAAATTCGTCCATGTTGGTCTTGCCGATGATCACTGCATCCGCCGCCTGAAGTTTTTCGATGACGGCCGCATCATAGATCGCTTCATAGTTGCCGAGGATCTTAGAAGCGCAGGTGGTCCGTTTTCCCTTCATGCAGAGGACATCTTTGACCGCGATGACCAATCCGGCAAGGGGGCCTGCTTTTCCTGTTCCGATTTTTTTATCGACGGCGCGCGCCCGTTCCAGCGCTTCCTCCTCGAAAACCGTCAGATACGCGTTGAGATTTTTCCGGGCGGAAATAACGGAGAGGTATTCACGGGTACGTGCTTCGCATGAATCACCGCCCGATGCAAGCCGGACGTGATATGAATCGAAGGGCTCTTTGAGGTTCACTCGGACCGTTCCCTGGTGCAAATCATCGTGCGCTCTTCTACTTTTTCGGAGTTGAAGAGGAGGTGTCGGCGGGCTTCTCCGGGAGCGAATGCTCGGGCTTTGTCAGTTCCGACTGAACATCGCGCATCGCGCGCTTGAACTCCGCGATCCCTTTTCCGAGGCTCTTCGCAAATTCCGGAATTTTCTTCGGCCCAAAGAAGATGACGATCACCAGCATGATGAGCATCAGCTCCGGGAACCCTATATTTTCAAACATTGTCTCTCTCCTTCTCCTAAGACGTCGCTATTTTTTTTCAGCCTTGTTTTCCTCTACCGCCTGTTCGACCTTCTCCTGGACTTCCCTCATTGCTTTTCGAAATTCGTTCATCCCC
The DNA here is from genome assembly GCA_035506275.1 of Bacteroidota bacterium. Lineage (NCBI taxonomy): Bacteria > Pseudomonadati > Bacteroidota > Bacteroidota bacterium. The sequence goes on along the minus strand of DATJPT010000009.1, from coordinate 38,677 downwards.
TTCCCGAGTCCCTGGGCGATCTCCGGAATTTTCTTCGGTCCGAACAGGACGAGAATGACCAGTCCGATCAACAGCAATTCGGAGAATCCGAGATTCATGGCCCGCTCCTTTCGCGAATCAACTCAGCACCAAACTTTCGACCATCGACTGAAAGATCTTTTTGCCGTCCGCCGAACCAAGCTGCGATTCGACAGCCCGCTCCGGGTGCGGCATCATGCCAAGAACATTCCCTTCCTTGTTCATGATGCCCCCGATATTCAACAACGACCCGTTAGGGTTGGACGCATCATTGATCTCGCCCGACGCGCTGCAGTATCGGAATACGATCTGGTCGTTTGCCTGGAGCGCGTCGAGCACTTCACGGCTCGCAAAATAATTTCCTTCGCCGTGGGCGACGGGGATCTTCAATACGTCGCCGACACGGCACTCCGAACTAAAGCGCGTGTCGGCGTTCTCAACCCGCAGATGGATGAACTTGCAGACAAATTTCAGGGAGCTGTTCCGCAGCATGACGCCGGGCAGCAATCCCGCTTCCAGGAGAATCTGGAAACCGTTGCAAATGCCGATGACCGTGCCGCCGTTCTTCGCGAACCGGACGACCTCTTTCATCACGGGAGAAAAGCGCGCGATGGCCCCAGTGCGGAGATAATCGCCATACGAAAACCCGCCGGGGAGGACGACAACATCCGCATCGCCGAGGGACGAATCCTTGTGCCAGATGAAGTGCGCATCCTGTCCCATGACATCCTTCGCCGCACGATACGCATCGTGGTCGCAATTGGACCCAGGAAATACCACAACCCCAAACTTCGATTTCGCCATCGCTTCGTCCTCGTTATGATTTCTCTACTCGAAAGGAATAGTCTTCCATCACAGGATTGGCAAGAAGTTTTTTGCACACGTGCTCCGTGATCTGCTCCGCCTCTTCTTTCGTCGAGCTGTTGATGGTCAGCTCGATGTGTTTTCCGATTCTGACATCCTGCACGGTCGGATACCCTAAAGAATGGATCGCATGTTCAACCGCTTTCCCTTGCGGGTCGAGGATCGATTTTCTCAGCGTGATAGAAATATTGGAATGATACACTCGGTCTCCTTAGATATCGTAACTTGTCGCCTCTTCCGCGCGCTCCTCCTCTGCTGTAGCGTCGACGTAGCCCATCATCCTCCGAAGAGCGACGTAAGCATAACGGATGATGCCGAACAGCAAGAAGACGACGAAAATATAGAACAACGCTTTGCCTCGCGTGAAGAGCAGGATAAGTCCCGCCGCCGCAAACGAAATGACCCGGATCGGATGCTTCTTGAAATCTTTTTTCGAGAATTTCGGGATCGGGTCGTACTTGATCTTGCTCACCATCAGCAAGGAGACGACGACGACCATCGGCGCAAGAATGTCAGCAGCGAGGCCTCGCAGTCCGAAAACTTCATCACGAAAACTGAGAACAAAGGCGACGATGGTGATCGCGCTCGCCGGAATCGGCAGTCCCGTGAAATAATCCTTGTCGAAGCCGACCAGCTGCACGTTGAACCGGGCCAGCCGGATACCGCCGAAAATGACCAGCAAGGAACTGATGATAAGCCCGATCCCCTCGAGCTGGTAGAGATGGAGCTTATACACTAAAAACGCCGGTGCGGCGCCAAACGTCACGACATCGGAAAGAGAATCGAACTCCACGCCGAATTCGCTCGAAGACTTGGTGATCCTTGCCATCACGCCGTCGAGCGAATCAAACACTCCGCCGAGGATAATGAACCATGCGGCGACATCAAACTGTCCCTCGCTCGAATTGACGATGGACAGAAAACCGCAGAACATATTTAAGACCGTAAAAAGACTCGGAACAACGGCCCTAGTTATTTTCATGCATACTTCCGAGCTTGTTCAACACTCATTACCGAACAACGGCAAGCACCGACTCGCCCGCCGCCGTTTTATCCCCGACCGATACTTTAATATCGGAATTTTTCGGAACAAAAACATCCACACGCGATCCGAATTTGATCATTCCGAACCGTTCCCCCGCAACGACCTCATCCCCTACCTTCAGCGTGCAAACGATCCGGCGCGCGATAAACCCCGCAATCTGCTTAAAGAAGACCTTCGAACTGCCGTTGTCGATGCCGATGTGAGTCTGTTCGTTGTCGAGGGATGCCTTATCCTCGAACGCTGCGAAATATTTTCCCTTCACATAGTCAAAGTATCCGACCCTGCCCGAGAGAGGAATTCTGTTGACATGCACGTTAAGAGGAGACATAAAAATGCTGATCTGGATCGCTTCCCCCTTCAAGTAAAGCTCTTCCGCCGTGTCTTTGACAACGACAACGGTTCCGTCAGCCGGAGAGATGATCATGTTGTTCCCGGAGGGAGTTACTCTGTCAGGATCGCGGAAAAAATTCAATGTAAGGAGAAAGGCAATCCCCGCAAGAGCACACAACGCATACTTAAGATAAGGGTTGGGGATGAAGAAGTAGGAGCCTGCGATGACAACACAACAAACGATCGTTACCGTGAAAAAGCTGTCGTACCCATATTCCGTGATCAATCGCGCACTCCGAACGTGCCTGGTCTAAAACGAGGGAAGATATTCCGAAAAATCCTCAAAATAATACCGAAAAAAAGAGGAAAAGTCAAGGCGGGGATCTGAGGGTAAACCATTTCAAGCTATAAGCATTATGGCCCTGGTCAAAATTAATCGTTAAACCAGACCGGCTAAGATGTTGCCTGTGTTCGATCGTCCGCCGTATTCCCGCGGGCATGCTCATAATTCGATCCCGTTCATATTGCATCTTTCCGCAAAAAATTGTACTTTACTTTGGTTCTATGATGAAGCGAATGAAAAGAATCAAAGAAAAATTTTCACGACTTGGCGAGGTTCATTTCACCAAGTTTTTGAAGATCAAAATTCAGATTTAGAACGCTCACAACTCCCGTCCAACCAACGGGATTTTTTATTTCTATCAGGGTTTGTGACACTAGGAAAATTTCAGCAGGCGCTTGAGGAATGGATTCCGCCGGCATCAGCATGGAAGGGAGATAATTGCGGAATTCAGGTTGGCCGGGCCACAACGGAGATACGCAACATACTTCTCTCGCTCGACGCGACGCTTGACGTTGCAAAAGAAGCGATGACGCGCAGAGCGAATCTGGTCGTCACGCATCATCCGCTGCTTTTTCGCCCGCTGCGATCTTTGACAGACGATTCCAGGGCAGGCGCAATTGCCCTTTTCATGGCGGAACGCAACATCAATCTTTACGCCGCCCACACCAATCTCGATCATGTCAACGGCGGTGTGAGTTTCGTCATGGCATCTCTGCTTGGACTCCGGAACGTTCGCATGCTCTCGCACCTCCCCGATACCCTGGTAAAGGTATCGGTCTTCGTGCCGGCGAGCCATCTTGAGAAAGTCGCAAAGGCGATGCACGGCGCCGGAGGAGGCAGGTTTACACACTACGAGGAATGCAGTTTCCGGACTGAAGGGATCGGGACGTTCAAACCGAAAGAGGGAGCAACACCGTTCATCGGCTCGAAGGGAGTCCTCGAAAAAACTCCGGAAGTGAAATTGGAAATGCCCGTGGAAACGTGGAAGCTGGGGGGCGCGCTCGCCGCAATGTTTCGAGAGCATCCTTATGAAGAGGTTGCTTATGATGTATCTCCCCTTCAGAACAGAAGCGAGCAATTCGGCCTTGGCGCGATCGGAGAGTTTACGAAACCCGTGCCGCCGGAAAAATTCTTGTCCCTGATCAAGAGATCATTCGGCACGAAGGTTCTGCGCTATACCGGAAGGACGGCAAGGCCGGTCAGACATGTTGCAGTGTGCGGAGGCGCAGGAGGTGAGCTTGTCTCCGAAGCAATCCGGCAGCGTGCGGATGCCTATATCACGGCGGATATCAAATATCATGGATTTCAGGATGCGGAGAAGGACATTTTCCTCATCGACGCGGGGCATTTTGAAACGGAACGCCACGTCCTCCCCGTGCTTGCTGAACGAATAAAAGAGATCATTACCCGCGAAAAATCGGAAGCAAAGGTTTTCATCACGAAGGAAAATACAAACCCAGTAACATACTATTAGCACAGGATCGCTGTAAAGGAGCAGGAATTGGACGAAACATTAAAACTGCTGTACAGGCTGCAGATTGTCGATAGTTCGCTCGACGACTTGGAGGAAATGAAAGGAGATCTACCGGAAGCTGTGAGAAAGCTTCAGGGGGAGGCTGATAAACTCAAAGGACAGATCAAAGAAAAGCAGGAAATCGTCACAGCCTCGGTCATGGGACGCGACAAGGCCGATGTCGAAATTCTCGAGTTGAAGGAGAAACTGGAAAAATATAAAGCGCAGCAGTACGAGGTGCGGAGCAACAAGGAGTACGATGCGTTGACGAAGGAAATAGACTTTTCAAACGAATCGATAAAAAACCTGCAGAAGCAGTTCGAGACGCTCGAAAACGCGATGGCAAGCGCCAAGACAGAGATTGAAGGCTTGACGAAGCAGCTCGAGGAGCTGACTGTCCAGCTGAACGAGAAGGAAGCAGAGCTTGCCGAAGTGTCGAAGGCAAACGAAGATGAAGAATTGAAGCTGAAACACCAGCGCGAGAAGATCGTCGTCCGGCTGGAAGCGGATACGCTCTCCCGCTACGACCGCATCAGAAAGGGACGCCACGGCCAAGCCGTCGTCCCGGTCCGGCGCAATTCGTGCGGAGGCTGCCACAATAAAATTCCCCCCCAGCGCCTGCTCGAACTTCGCACTCAAAGTAGAATGTTCACGTGCGAGCATTGCGGCAGGATCATTATTTCGGCGGAACTCGCGCAGGCGAGCGAAAAGGTGTTATGACCGTTTACGGATTCACGGACGGAGCGGCGCGGGGAAATCCTGGGCATGGAGGAATCGGCGTCGTGCTGAAAGATGAATCCGGAAATGTGCTGGCGGAAGAGAAAAAGTATCTCGGGAAGGTGACCAACAATGTTGCCGAGTACACGGCCCTGATCGAATGCCTGCTGAGGGTGAATGGGCTGTTCGGCAACGGCAATGGAACATCGTGCAGCAAACTGGTGATTCATTCCGACAGCGAATTGATGGTCCGTCAGATCAACGGCGAATACAAGGTGAAGGATAAAACCCTGAAGAAACTCTTCGACGAGGTGCAAAAGATCATCAGCAAGTCGTCGTTTGAATTTTCCATCAATCATGTGCCGAGAGAGAAGAACAAAGAAGCAGACGCATTGGCAAACGAAAGTATCGACGAGCATGCCGGCTGACGAACGGCGCCCGGTCGCAGGTTCCACAGAATTTAATTCATTCATCTATATCACGTGCTGACTCGTTCATTCAACATTCTTGCAATTGATGCTGAGCGTACGTCAGGCAATCGCTTAAATACTGCTGCACATTATTTAGGAGGAAAGTCCGAACTCCATCGCGGCGGGTCTCACAACGACTCGCCGGGACGGGCACGGTGCTGGATAACATCCAGGAAGAGCAATCTTACGGAAAGTGTCACAGAAAATATACCGCCCGCGACGGTGCGTTCGCACTGTCGGGAGCAAGGGTGAAAAGGTGCGGGCCTCTCGAGGCCTTAATGTAAGAGCGCACCGCGGCGCTAGCGATAGCGCCGGCATGACAAACCCCACCGGGAGAAAGACCAAGTAAATTCCGTTTTCCGAACGTGCAAACGTTTCCGGAAGAAGAGACGCCTACTCAACTCTGCCCCGCAGAAACGGAATGGGTAGGTCGCTTCAGTTCGTTTGTAAAAACGATACGAGATAAATGGTTGCCTCCTTCCGCCGGCCTCGTGCCGGCTGAGGAAGACAGAATTCGGCTTACCGACGGACCTCAGAAATATTGCAGGAAGAATGCAGTTGCACGCCGTATAGATGCTTTTTCAAATCAGGAATTGGACTGCCGGGACCTCCGGCAATCCGATCACTTGGAGGAGAAAGCATTGACACCGATCAAGGAATACCGTTGGACGATCTCGGAACCCCCCGATCCGTTGCTCGTTAAAAAACTGTCCGATGAACTCTCCATCGCTCCATCACTCGCAACGATCCTCGTCAACCGCGGCATCGATGATTTCGAGAAAGCCCACCGCTATTTCCGTCCTTCGGAGAGCGAATTTCACGACCCGTTTCTCATGGACGGGATGTACCTTGCTGTGGACCGGATCCTTTCCGCCCGGACAAAGAATGAAAAAATTCTCGTCTATGGCGACTATGACGTCGACGGAACGAACGGCGCCGGTATGCTCTATCTTTTTTTCAAAGAGCTCGGCTGCGACGTTGCCTACTACATCCCGGACCGGATCAAGGAAGGATACGGAATATCGAAGGCCGGCATCGACCATGCAAAGGGACGGGAGACCACCCTTCTCGTTTCGATCGACTGCGGGATCACTGCGGTAGACCAGGTGGAGTACGCCCGGTCGCTGGGCATCGACGTTATTATCTGCGACCACCACGAGCCGAACGATCAACTGCCCAAAGCGGTTGCGGTTCTCGACCCGCTGAAAGCTGACTGCAAGTATCCGTTCAAAAGCCTCTGCGGGACGGGCGTCGGGTTCAAATTGATCCAAGCGCTTGCGCGAACGGTGGGCGCCGAGGCATCGGTCGGAAAATATCTCGACTTCGTTGCCCTTGCGACGACCGCCGACATCGTGCCGCTGGTGGATGAGAACCGCATCTTCGTCAAACTGGGACTCGAGATCATCACGACGCATCCGCGGCCGGGCATCAAGGCGCTTCTCGACACAGCGGGATTAAAACCGGATGCGATGACAACCGGCCAGGTCGTTTTCGTCTTGGCTCCGCGCATCAATGCGGTCGGCAGGCTCGGCGACGCAAAACGTGCGGTCGAGTTACTCGTCACCGACGACTATAGTTCCGCAGTGGAGTTTGCCCGCGTTCTGGAGTCGGAGAACATCAACCGGCGAAAAATCGACGAAGATGTGTTCATCCATGCCCAGCAGCTTGTCGAACAATTCCTTGACGTCGAAAACGAAGGAGCGATCATCCTCCATCAAGAACAATGGCACCCCGGGGTGGTCGGCATCGTCGCATCGAGGATGGTGGAAAAATATTACCGTCCCGCAATAATGATGACGACAGTGGACGGCGTCGCAAAGGGCTCAGCGCGCAGCATCGCCGGATTCAACATCTATCAGGCGTTGAAACGCTGCGAGGACAAGCTCCTGCAGTTCGGGGGGCATAAATACGCGGCGGGATTGACGCTGGAGGTCGACCGTGTGGAGGAATTCAAGGAGGCCTTCAATGCCGTTGCCAAGGAGCTGCTGACGGAAGACCTTCTCACGCCGGTCATCACGATCGACGCGGAGATCGACCTCGGGGAATTAACTCCAAAATATACGCGCGTCCTGAAGCAATTCGCACCGTTCGGTCCGAAAAATATGAGGCCGACGTTTGTCACCAGAAACGTAGAGACATTAGGACAGGCACGAATTGTCGGCAGGAATCACTTACGCTTTAAGATTAAAAAGAACAACGTGACGCTGGATTGCATCGGTTTCAACCTCGGCTATTTGCTGGACCGCGTCAACAACGGAAACAAATACTGTGATATTGTTTTTGCGGTTGATGAAAGCGACTTTACCGGAGTTCAGCTACCACAATTGAAGATCAAAGACCTGCGAGCGGCATCCGAGGGAAACGGAACGCACTAGCATTTATGTGAACCTGGAAACGCAAGGAGACAGACTATGTCCGGTCATTCGAAATGGGCGACAATCAAAAGGAAGAAAGCGGTCACCGACTCACGGCGCGGAAAAATTTTCACGCAAATCATCAAAGAAATTACGATCGCTGCAAAATCCGGGGGAGGCGATCCGGCCGGCAACCCGCGCCTCCGTTTGGCGATCGATAAAGCCAAGTCCAGCAATATGCCCGCAGACAACATCAAGCGAGCCATCATGAAAGGAACGGGCGAACTTCCCGGGGTTTCGTACGAAGACGTAACGTATGAAGGCTACGGACCGGGAGGCGTCGCGCTCATCATCGAGTCGGTCACCGATAACAAGAACAGGACGGTCTCCGAAATCCGGCATCTGCTCGAACGAAACAACGGAAAATTAGGCGCGAGCGGCTCCGTCGCCTGGATGTTCCACAACAAAGGGACGATCCGTGCGCCGAAGGGGGGAATGTCAGAGGATGACATGCTCTCCATCGTGCTGGACGCGGGGGCGGACGATCTCCGGATCGACGGCGATTCGTTCGAAATAACGACATCTCCCGAAACGTTCGAAGCGGTAAAAAAGGCGATTGAAGACAAGCACATTGCCATCGAAGAAGCGGAGATCCATAAGGTGCCCGAAAATACCGTGAAGGTTGAAGGACCGGAGGCAGAAAAAGTTCTCAAGCTGATGGAAGCCCTCGAAGAACACGACGATACCCAGCACGTCTATGCTAATTTTGACATCGACGAGAAAATTTTGGCGACCTTTGGCAACTGACGCTGTGCACGTCCAATGATCATCATCGGAGTCGACCCGGGCACTCTCGTTACAGGCTATGGCGTCATCAGAAAAAATGGCGCCTCGCTGACAGTGCTTGATGTCGGCGTGATCCGGATACCGTCGGTCGATTCAATGCCGCTCCGCCTGCGAAGGATCTATTCCGAGCTATGCCGCGTCATCGAGAAGTTTCATCCGGATGAATTTGCGATCGAGACGGCATTCTACAGCAAGAATGCACAATCGGCGCTAAAAATCGGACAGGCGAGGGGCGTTTCAATGCTGGCCGGGGTCAACTTTGAGGTCCCCGTTTCCGAATACTCCCCTCGTGAAATAAAATTGTCCGTCGTCGGCAACGGCGCCGCGTCCAAAGAGCAGGTCCAGTTCATGATGAAAAATCTCTTCAAATTAAGAACGACGCCGAAGTTCTTCGACGCGACTGATGCGCTGGCAGTGGCCGTCTGCCATTCTCACCGGATCACGCGGCCCCGGGCAAGCTTCAAAAGCTGGAAATCGTTCGTCGAAACACACCCCGAGAGAGTGATAATGAAGAAGGAAAAGGGAAAAAGGAGAAATTAGTCCATTTCCCTTTTCATCGATGAATTCATAATTCTTAATCGTTTTTCCATGTTCAGCCATCTCAAAGGAATCCTCTCTCACAAGTCCCCGACTGAAATTGTCGTTGACGTCAACGGCGTCGGCTACGCCGTCAGCATTCCTTTGTCCACGTTCGAAAAGCTTGGAGAGGCCGGCGCCGCGGTGACGATCCTAACGCACACGCACGTACGTGAGGATGCGCTGCAGCTCTTCGGCTTTGCCACTGAACTCGAAAGGGAAATGTTCCGACTTCTGATTTCAGTCTCGGGAATCGGACCAAAAATTGCTCAGGGGATCTTGTCCGGGATCCAGCCGGGGGAATTGCAGATTCTGATTGGACAGGGAAATGTTTCAGCACTCACTGCAATTCCCGGAGTGGGAAGGAAAACTGCGGAACGGTTGATCGTTGAATTGCGAGACAAGATCGCCAAGGGGGATGCCATCCCGCACACGGCGGGTTCGCCGGATGCGGGGCATGAAATCCGCGCCGAGGCATTAATGGCGCTCATTTCTCTCGGATACAACCGCGGTTCAGCAGAGAAGGCCATACGGGCGGCACTCCAGGGATTAAACGGAAAGACGCCGACGATTCAGGAACTGCTGAAGCACGCATTGAAATCTGCCGGCAAGTGACTGAGCTCTCCCCTGCCCCTATCGACAAAGAACTCCCGCAGGTCCTTCGTCAGCCTCCCACATGAATCACGTCATCCCCAAATTTTTTACGCAGTCTATCGACGGCAGTAAACATCTGTGACCGTTTGCCGTCCGCGGGAAAAAGCGTAAGGTCTTCCTCGACTTTCCCGACAAAATTTGAGAGCTTGACCCCTAACAGCCTCAACGGCCTTCGCTTCGAATACGCTCCGTTCAGCAATTCGGTGACGGATTTGTGGACAATGGTATCGTCGTCGGTGGGTTCCATTGTCACGGCGCGTGTGAGCGTCGTAAAATCGGAATAACGGATTTTTACCGAGACCGTGCGCGCTTTCCATTGACAGGAGCGCAGTGTTGAACAGACGTCTTCCGACAACGAATGAAGAATTTTTGTAAGCTGACCGACATCCCCGATATCGTGCGCGAATGTTTCTTCCCTGCTGATGCTCTTTCTGTCCCAATCGACCGCAAGCGTATCCGGCCCTTTACCGTTGGCGATCTCAAAAAGATGAGTTCCAATTTCCCCTAACAACCGATCCATGCGGTCACGCGAAACATTCTGCAGATCAGCGACAATGTGAAACCCTTTTTCTCGCAGCAACGGAGCAGTCTTCGGGCCGATTCCCGGGATGACTTCAATCGGGAGAGGGGCAAGAAATGCTTTTTCTTCACCGTGAGGAATGTAACAAACCCCCGCCGGTTTTACCGTACCGGCCCCGATCTTTGCGATATATTTATTTGAAGCCAACGCAATGGTACACGGAAGAGAAAATTCCTTCCACACTGATTGCTGCATTGTCTTCATCACACCGGGGAGATCGTTCCTGTACAAGCCTTCGCATCCGGTAAAATCCAAATACATCTCGTCGATCGAGGCCCTCTCCACAATGGGGGTAAAATCCAGCATCCGCCGGTAGAGCTTGTCAGAATATTCGCTGTACTCTTTGTGATGTCCCCCGACGACCAGGAGTTGTGGGCATAGTTGAAGAGCGCGCCGGGTCGGCATGGCAGAACGGACGCCGAACTTTCGGGCTTCGTACGATGCGGAAGCAACCACTCCCCTCCCCTCCGCGTTCCCCCCGACCGCAACCGGTTTGCCGTTAAGGCCCGGATCCTTTATGCGTTCCACTGAAACGAAGAAACAGTCGAGGTCAAGGTGGGCAATATATCTTTTTTGATGCGCCATCGGAGGGCAAGATACGGGATTCCCGTGTGCGATTCAAGATGAGGAGGATATTTCATACCGCATGCGAAGAACTTGCAAATGGAATGGTTTACGGTTATTTTTGAGTCGGCGCATCAACAGCTCATGAGAATTCTATTCCCAAATATTTTCCCCTCCGAATTGCATCTCGTCGAAGAGGCCGATGCAGATAGACTCTTTGCGTTGATCGACCGGGACCGCGCGCATCTTCGTCAATGGCTCCCCTGGCTGGACGGCAATACTTCGGCCGAGGACACCTATGCATTCATTCGCCATGCGCAAGAGCAGTATGCAAGCAAAAAAGGTTTTCAAGCGGTCATCACCTATAAGAATGAAACCGCTGGGATCATCGGCTACCATCCGATCGATTGGCAAAACAGATGTGTGATGATCGGGTACTGGCTGGGGGAAGATTTTCAGGGGAAAGGAATCATGACGGAAGCAACCCGCATCCTCGTCAATTACGCCTTCAATGAACTATTGCTGCATCGCGTTGAGATCAGATGTGCGACGGGGAATACCAAGAGCTGCGCGATACCGGAGCGGCTTCACTTTGTCAAAGAGGGGGTCATCAAAGACGGGGAATGGCTCTACGATCATTTTGTGGATCTGGTGTTGTACAGAATGCTGGTTCACGAATGGCACAACGTCCGGTAGTTCAGTGCCTTCATGATTTCCGCAAATATTTCCAGTTGCGTACTTTCCCTTTCGACAGCCATTCGATCGACGTTGCAAGGCGTTTGGCTCTGGTCTCGCCTGTCTTCGCACCGGCAACCCATTCGACATATTCTTTTTTGTTCGTGTAGCTGAATCCCTCGAATGTTTGAAGGGCTTTTTTATTTGCCGCAAGAGCCTTTCTGAAATCCTCCGGAACCTTCAACGATTTCTTCCCGAGATCTCTTGATTTGACCGGGGCTCTCACCCCCTCGTCGTTGAGCCTCATTCCTTCCTTCACATATGCGATGATGATGTTGTCAGAAGGGAGATCCTTGAGCGAGGTCAGTTGTCCGAATTGTCCCATGGAGGTCTTCCCGACCTTTGAAAGATGCATTTTTGAATCAGCCATGACGGAGGCTTTCCAAAGTGTAAAAGCGCAGTGGCGCTTGAACGATGCCATGCTGCACAACATCCCTTTGTACATAAAATGCGGAAATCCCCATTTGATGGTCTCCTCGACGTCGGGGCAAGTGCTGTGTACGAGCTGCCGAAGATGCGCAAGAATCGGCCTGGCGAAACCTGCAGATTTTGCGATGTAAAGATCCACTCTCTTGTCTTTTTTTCCCATAGGCTCTCGTAAAGTTCGGACCCTGCGTCACGAACTCTCACTCGTGCGATCATTTTTTTGAATCGGCGGACGGAGTGGAAGTTTCTTCTATCGACAACGTGAATCCGCTTCCCATATCGTTATAGATTTTCAACCGGACCGCGTTGTTATCTTTATACCAAACCAATTTTTGATCAAACGACCCATTGGGATATTCCACCTTGGTCATCAGGACAAGGGTATCTCCGCTGAAATTGCCTCGGTACTGCGGTGTGTCGCCAAAGTTGTTGAACATCGAAAGGGTGTATTTCCCGTCGCGGCGGTCGAACCCCAAGACGCCGTGCCCTTTGTAATTTCCAAGAAGGTCATTTTTGCTTTGTTCGTCGAGAATAACGAACATCGAGTCAAGGCCCCACTTCACGCTCAACGTCCCTGTTCCATCCGCTCCGTTCGGAGCCATGGGACTCGCCGGAATATGAGTCGCGGTGGTAAACGAGCCGACGATAAACGCCAGCTTCGCCTGTTCGGGTCCAAACGCGGGCCTCTCGAACTGGGCTGCTGCCGGGAATGCTAACACAATAATCAGAGCTATGCAGGATAAAATATTTTTGTTCATTGTTCCTCCAATTGAGCCAAGTTGCTCTCTATCGTTTGAAAAATATTTACCCCAACGGAACCAGCCACCGGCACCGCCGCATCTACACGCCGAATTGTCTGAGATGGTGGTCAAGGTGGTTCCACATCAGCCGGTCCCATTCATCGGTGGTAAGCTTGCCGAAGAACGGGTGCAGATCGTTGACAATCCCGCTCGGCCCTTGTTCGGCGAACCGCCGGACGGATCGAAGGAGATTCTTCTTTTCTTCATCGAAGTCCTTCTGCTCCACGACGACGAAGTGTTTGTCGGTCGGCAAAGCTTTTCCCCACGGCTCATCCTTCGCTAACTTTCTTTTTGCAATTTTCCCGAAGAAGAACCCCGCCACCGAAAGCCTCAGTCGCATATCACCGAACGCGACCTTCAACGGCTGCTGCGCGTGCGCCAGCATTTGAGAGACATTCATCGTCCCCCATTTGGCCTGAGACACCGGCGATAAATGCTCAACGCGGTCGATAATTTCTTTGTTGTCGGCCGAATTAAAAAGGCTTTTCATACCTTGTCATCCTGCTGGACGGCGATCACCAGATCTTCACCCGCACGCTGTCCGACCGCCACATCGGATCGCCCGGTTTGATCCCGAACGTCGCGTAAAATTCCGGCATGTTCGTCAGCGGGCCGATGACGCGGAATTTCGCGGGCGAATGCTCGTTGCTGCGAACCTGGTTTGCGACCGCTTCAGGGCGTTCGTTCACCACCCATGCGAGAGCATAGCCGAGGAAGAACCGCTGGTCAGGGGTCAATCCGGCGATCATCTGATGCTCTTTGTATTGAGAAGTTTTTTTGAATGCCTCGTAGCCCATCATAATGCCGCCGAGGTCGGCGATATTTTCTCCCTGTGTCAACTCGCCGTTGATATGCAAACTATCGACGGCGACGTAATCGTCGAATTGCCTGACGATCATCCTTGTCTTTGCATAGAACTTTGCGCTGTCGTCGGATGTCCACCAGTTGTTCAGGTTGCCGAATTCATCATACTTGCTCCCCTGATCGTCGAACCCGTGCGTGATCTCATGGCCGAATGTGGAGCCACCGATCACGGAATAGAGAATCGCATCATCGGCCAGGACGTGTTCATACCCCGACACGATAATATTGCAGCCGGGTACAACGATCTCATTGTTGGATGAATTATAGTACGCGTTGTAGGTCTGCGGCTCCATGTCCCATTCTGTCCGGTCGACCGGCTTCCCGAATTTCGCGATCATGTACTCGAACTCCCATCGGTTGGCGTTCATCGCGTTGCGGACGAATGACGAGCGGTCGATCTGCAGTGTGCTCAGATCCTTCCATTTGTCCGGATATCCGACCTTCATAATGATCGCGTTGAGCTTTTTCAGCGCCTTTTCCTTCGTCGCGGCGCTCATCCAATCCAGCTGCTTGATCCGCTCTGCGTAGACCGCTTTGATGGCGTTTCCGATTTCGAGCAGCTTCTCTTTTGTCCCTTTCGGCAAATACTCCGCAGCATAGACCTGGCCGATCAGCTCGCCAAGCGAACCGTCGGTTTCTTCCACGACGCGTTTCCACCGGGGCTTCGGTTCCTCAATACCGCGCAATGTCGTCGAGTAGAAACTGAATGCTTCGAGGTATGTCCTGTCGTCGAGGTAACGCGACAGCCCCCGGACGAGATGGTACTTGAGATAGTTCCTCCAGTCGTCAAGCGAGAACGACCTGAGGTAGCCGTCGACCGCCGTCAAAAATTCCGGCTGGCCGACAATGACCGTATCGACATTCTTCAACCCCGCCGCGTTCATAAAGATCGTCCAATCAAAATTCGGAGTAGATTCTTTCAGCTGCGTATAGGATATCTTATGATAGTTCTTCAGAGGATCGCGGGTATCCTCTCTTTTGCGGGAGGCTTTGGCAATTGCCGTTTCCAGTTCCATCACGCGGACGGCGGCGCGGCTTGCTGCAGCGCTGTCGTCGCCGATGATCCTGAACACGTTGTACAGATGGGCAAGGAACTTCTGCCTGATCATCAAGGCACGCGAATCGGTGTCAAAATAAAAATTCCGGTCGGGCAGGCTTAATCCTCCCTGCCAGATAAAGACCGCATTCTTGCTGCTGATCCTGTCATCCTGGCCGACACCGAACCCGAAGGCGGGCGAGCCGGCAACGGCATGGATATACTCGACGGCTTTTGCGATTCCATCCAAACTTTTTATGCCGTCGATCATGTCAAAATCGCTTTTCAGATCTGCAAGCCCCTTTTTGTTCAGGGTCGTGCTGTCCATTCCCGTGAAAAAAAAGTCACCGATCTTTTGCCTGTTGCTCCCTTTTTCGGCATTGTTCAGCGCCGCAGAGGATTCGCAGACGTTGCGGATCTGGGCGTTGATCGTATCCTGGATCATCTGCCACAGGCCGTTGAACGGTTCACTTGGCGGAATGGGATTCTCTTTGAACCATTTTCCGTTGGCAAACAGGAAGAAGTCATCTTGCGCCCGGACAGTCGAGTCGATATGCGATGCGAGCGCATCGGACTCCTTCATTTGCGGTCCGGACTGAGCGGAAAGAACGGAAGCTCCAAGTGCGAGAAAAGCAGCAACGATAATTGGTTTCATGGTTATGCTATTTTGTAGTGAATGATCGGTGATGACTCGGACGCCTTTGAGATCTTAATTTTTCATCTGCTCATCGCTAAGAGCAAAATCAACCGCGGATCGGGCGTGGATGGCAGTGGTGTCAAAAACAGGAATGTCACAATCGCTCTGCTTAAGGAGCAGGGGAATCTCGGTACAAGCGAGGATCACTCCTTGAGCGCCTTTCTTCTTCAAGTCCTCGATGATACGGAGGTACTTCTCTTTTGTTTCCGGCTTGAAAACCCCTTTTCCCAATTCGCCGTAAATTGAAGCATTGATATCAATTCGTTCTTTGTCACCAGGGACAAGGGGGCAGATATTGTGCTCGAGCAGTTTTGTCTTGAAGAACGGAAGCTCCATCGTGTACTTTGTTCCGAGGAGCCCCACTGTAGACAACTTTTGTTTCGCTATCTCTTGAGAGGTGACTTCGGCAATGTGGATCAACGGGATGCGAATATTTTTCTGAACGCCGGCGGCGGCCATATGCGGCGTGTTGGCACACAGGAGCAGACAATCCGCTCCGGCATGCTCGAGCCTTCTTGCAATGCCGGTCAGCGTCTCGACAACGGGTCCCCATCCGTTGGGGTCAGACGGGGGCTTGAAATCTTCAAAGTTGATCGAGTAGAGGAGAATTTTTGCTGAATTGAGGCCGCCGAGCCGTTCGTTGGTCAGTTGATTGATGATTCTATAATATTCAACCGTGGAGATCCAGCTTGTTCCCCCGATAAGTCCGATGGTTTTCACGTGACATACTCTTTATTGACACTGCCGAAGTTCTATTCGGGGTTTTTGTTTTCCCACACTTTCTGGACCCGCTCTCCGTACCACGCGCCCAAGAGGGAAAGAAGAAAGATCAGAACCATGATAAGCGCAAGATACGGAACGTCCTCCGAGATCCCCGGCGCGATGTAGCGGGCAAAGAAAAGACGAAAGGCAACGTACCAGAGCGCGACCAGCATGACGCCCGCGATAGCGGGTTCCCAGATGGTGATTCCCTCAGAAAGGAAAGCGGCAATCGCGGGAAGCAAGATCGCGCCGCCGAACGACCACGCACCGATGAACATTTCCGCTTTCATGTTGATGACGCTGTTGCCGAACACGCCCGAGACATAGAGGATCGGCAGCAAATAAAACACGACTTCAATCGCAAACGTGATTCCGACCCATTTCCACTGCAATTTACTGGATGGTGCTGGAGCATCGGCCATGGTTATTCCTCCTGTGTAAGAATTGAGAACGGCAGACCAAACATCTTTGGAATGTATGATATCTTGACCGATGAAGCAACGGTTGTCCATGCGACATGCTGCTACCAAACGGCCCTATCTCATGCTCTTGAAACCGCTTTCGACTTCGACCGAAATTCTCTTATAGACCTCCTCAAACGTTCCCATTCCGTCTATCTTTATGACGCCGTGAAGCTGGTTGTACTTCGCGATGACGGGAACAGTTTTCTTCTCATGCTCTCCCAGGCGCTTGACAATCTTGGCTGTGCTGGTATCATACGGCATGCAGCGGTCCGTTTTGCTCCGCGCATCCAGCCGGTTGATCAGCTCGAGCATCGGCACTTCTATTTCGATGATTTTCGCGATCGACGAATCATGTTTCTTCAAGAGTCCGTCGAGGATATACGACTGAACCAACGTCCGCGGAAATCCTTTGAAGATAAACCCTTTAACGCCCGCATGGTTTGCGAGCTTCTTTTCGATCAATTGAACGACGATCTCGTCTTCGACCAATTGGCCGTTTTCGTAGAGCTCCGTGATCTTCCTTCCGAGCTCTGATTTTTTTTCGATCTCCTGCTGCAACATTTCGCCGGTCGCCACGTACTCAAGCCCGTATTCCTTTGCAATCGCCTTGCCGTGCGATCCTCTCCCCGAACCCGGGTATCCGAAGAGCACGATATTGAGAAGCCGCTTGCTGAGTTCGCGCTGGATGATCTCGTCGATAGATCGTGTTACCTCTTCGATCGCACGGCTGCCGTCAACCTCGACACAGATCCCCTTGTCCTTGTAGAACTGGAGGACGGGAATTGTCTTCTCATGGTATTCTTTGAGCCTGTTCCGGATGACCGTTTCGTTGTCATCCGAACGCCCGGAAGTTTTTCCTCTGTTCAACAAACGCGAGACAGAGACATCCTCAGGTACAACTAAACTGATAAGACAATTCAACGAGGTGTTCAATTTCAGCATCAGGCCTTCGAGGATATACGCCTGGATGTACGTTCGGGGAAATCCGTCGAACAAGAAACCGCCTGAATCGGGGTTGTCGGTGATCGTCTTCTCGATAATTTGAACGATGATCTCGTCCGACACCAATCCGCCGGAGGCAATAATGCTCTGAGCTTCCATCCCCAATTTGGTGTGATTTGCAATTTCCTTCCGTAACAGGTCTCCTGTGGAGATATAAAAGAGGTTGTATTTTTTTATCAGGAATTCTGATTGGGTTCCTTTACCGGCCCCCGGGGGGCCGAATAATGCGATATTCAACATAAACGTAGTCTGGAATGATGATCATAGTGTGAAGCATGTTCGTGAGTTATGTGATCAGGATTGATGCAAATCCTAAACTGTTAAAGATACGATTTTCGGGGGGAGAAGTAAACAGGGAAAGTGATGGTACGGAGCGTTTAACGCTTCGTACCTGCTCCGGAGTCCAAAGTGTGTGGTTTTATGATGAGAATGAATTATGAGGTTTTGACGGATGACAGGGATGCCGAACCCGCTTCGAACTCGCGTCGAACCTCCGCCGAGGATAGTTTCCGGACGATGACAATTGCAAAGGTAATGACCAGTACTCCGCCGATGATGCCGGCCGCTTCCCCCATGGCCATCATACTGGAGCCTCCCGCTACCTGGTCAATTCCAGTGCCGCTGAGAAATGACCGCGCCATGGAATAGGTGCTGAACATTGTAACGAAGTAGAATATCGTTTGAACCACCACGACAGAGATAAATGAGATCCTTCCCCATTTCAGCCGTCTGAACAGGCCATAGGATGCGACGATCGTTGCGAGGTTGACGGCGATTCCAGTAATGCTCGACGTCAGCATCCATCCTGCGTTCAACGAAAGTGAGGAGGCGTCCGGTTGATAGGCCTGCAGCAAGCGCATCGCCGTGCGGTATTCGGCGCTGTCGGTAAGATTGATGTACGAGATCAGCCCCGTTAGATCGGTCGCGGTCAAGAATAACGCGATGACAACCGAGACAAGCGAGAGGCCGGTGACGAACGTTGACCGGGACGGCGGCGAGGATATGTTCGGTGTTGAGACCGTGGTATCGTACTCTGGGTCGTTACTTCGCTTTGGATTCCTGCGGCTGGTTCCGCTCGGCACGAAGGATCATGTCCATGCACATTTTATCCAGACCTTTCACGCGAATTTCTGAGTTCGGATACAATTTTTTGACTCTGGCGTGAAGGAGAACAATCAAATCGCAATTTCCGCGATTTACGGAACACTCAGCGTTTTCGTTCTTCTTGCCGTTGACGTACGTATGAGCGGTGTATGATCCGCCGCTGTTCTTGTTGCAGCGCAGTTCTATCGATACTTTTTCAGCCATTCGAATTTCCTTTGGTTGGATCTCAAATACTTGCTGTCCACGAACGATGATTTTTATTCTAGAATGTTGCCAGGCTCTACGGTCCCTTGAGAAACACTTGTTTTATCATTGTTACTTCATACCGGCAAAAAACTCCATGATGACCTGCGGCGCGCTGATATCTTTATTCACATTGCCTAAGACTCTCGGCCAGAAACGGAAGCCCGTATTCATAAAAATATGCCCCCCGTTGATAACTTTCACCAGAACAACTTTCTTTCCCGATTCGACACAATCGTACGTATATTCGACAGCGGTCGACTTATCCTTTGTGTTGATATCCGGGAAATCAAATTCCTTCGGCGCGGTTGAATCGCCCTTGTCGACGACAAGCCAGTAATGCAATGTTTGATCTGTAGACATCACCGGACCGCGCTCTTTGCCATCCCCCGCTTTGACCATTCCGCCGTTGTACGGGTTGATCGGGTCCGAAGTGCCGTTGAGAAGAAGCATTGAAACCGGCTGATGACTTTCGACGCAATCATCGTTCGTTTCTGCCGGGAGATTAGCGGCAACGGCCGCAAAGCCCTTAAACATTCCCGGCCGCTCTTTCGCGAGCTTGAAGCACATCTGTGCACCGTTCGAATAACCCGCTGCAAACACTTGTTGGTCGTCGACCGCATAATGATCTTTGAAATACTTTACCATGGCTTCGAAGAAGGCAATATCGTCAATATGGAGCTTTCTTGCGTCGTACGTGGCGGATTTCCGGCAGTCATTCCAGTAACGGCCGTACGCTTGCGGATAAACGACAATGATGTCTTTCTGCCTGTCGGCAATTCTGTCGAACTCTCCGCCGGTCAAGACCTGCATTCCCCTGGCTTCCATTCCCGAACCGTGAAGCACAAAAACGAGTTTCGCGGAATCCGCCAAAAGCTTTGGCACATGAAAAAGGAATGTCCTCTTAAGATTCTCTATCGTAATGCGGGCTGAATGGAACGAACCGGTACGAATCGATTGAAATGCATCTGCCTCCTTCGCGAAGCAAAGGATCAAGCAGAGGATGGCATAATGCGCTCTCGAACGATGGATGAAACGATGAAGCGAAGAAAAGCGTATCAAGCGATTCGAACGCATACCCGTGAGAAGATCGTTGTCAGCCCGGTTCAGAAAGGAGTGATTTAATTGTTTGCTCGGTCTCGTCATAATTTCCTTCTCCGACGTGAATGTAACGAACGATCCCCTTTTTGTCGATCACGTATACCGTCGGCCAGTATTCCTGTCCGTACGCATCCCATGTTCTATCGTCGTTGTCGGTGACGACGGCGTATTCGATGCCTAATTCCTTGATCGCGTGATCAAGACCGGACAAAGATTTTTCAGCATCGAACTCGGGCGTATGCACGCCGATGATCGCAACGCCGTTGCCGTTAAATTTCTTAAACCATTCCCTCACGTGCGGAATAGTGTTTCGGCAATTAACGCATCCAAAGGTCCAGAATTCCAACACAACGACCTTGCCGTGAAGACCGCTCAGGCGCAACGGTGTTGAATTGATCCAGCTCCCCGATTGAAGTTCCGGCGCTTTCATCCCGACCAAGGGGCTCTCGTCAGCCTTTGAAACAAACTTCATTCCCGCAGCAACCAGGGGCGCAGCAAGGAGAAGATATAAAAATTTGGTTTTCATTGATACGGTCGGGTCAGAGAGAGAGGAGAAAATTGACAGGGTGAATCGGTGCCATCAGGCATTCCTCAATGCTCGGCGCCAAACGTTTTCTTCCAGCCTGTGATGATAGAGAGAAAATTTGACCATCCTGAAATGATTACCATAAAGATATGCCAAAAAAGAAGAAAACAAATGACATCGTGAAGAAAAAGTGCCAGCCGCGGGCTGCGTCATAACCTCCGAAAAACGATGTACATTGGGAAAATTGCACCGGCCAGTAGATCGACATTCCAGTGACAAGAGATCCCATCCCAAGAAATGCGACCGAAGTATAGGCGAGCTTTTGAAGCGCATTGTACTTTTTGACAGGAGGATGCTCTTTCCGGATCCGCAAATAGTATTGAATCATCGGCACGACGCCGGGGAGATCCTCTTTTCTGAAGATCGTGGTCCGTCTCCCATGCCTTGTCACAATATTATAGACGACCCACACGAGGCCGTTCACAAAGAGGATCCACATCGCAAAGAAATGCCACATCCGCGCCCCGGCAAGCCATCCTCCCAGGGTCAGGAATTCGGGAAACTCAAAACCGAGGATCGGCGACGCGTTGTATATCTGCAGTCCGCTCATCACCATTATGCCGAGAGCGACGAAATTGATCCAGTGCGTCAAACGAATAGTCAGCGGATGGTGGAATTCCTTTTTATTCTCTGTCATACCTTATTCGCTGTCCGGTTTGCATCCTGCACACGGTTTGTAATTTTCCGCTTTCGCTTCAGCGGCCGTCATGACCACCGTCTTAGCCATCTTCGTGGGGGGACATCCTTCGCGGTGATATGTGTTCGTTTTTTTAATGACGAGAACTTCGTGCGGCTTAAGATGGCTGGAGCAGCCGATCGCGATCGACAATGATCCCGCCAGAGTAATAAATAATAGATTCCGTCTCATTTATATCCCTGCAAACCAATCATAACCCTGGTCTTCCCAATACCCCCCCGGTTTTTCGTTTGTGACAATAAGCTTGCTGATCCATTTCGCGCTTTTGTACCCGAGCTTTGTCGGCATGACGATGCGTACCGGCGCACCGTGCTCAAGCGTGAGCGGCTTGCCGTATGCCTCAAAACACAACAATGTTTGGGGATGCAATGCGCTCGGCATGTCGTACGCCGTGTAGTAGTCATCTCCGCATTGAACGGAGAGATACTTTGCCTGAGGGTCAGCGCCAGCCATTTCGAGAAAACCGCGAAGAGGCGTCCCTCCCCATTTCGGAATCATGCTCCATCCCTCCACACAGCAATGCCTCGTGTTCATCACCCGTTTCGGGAGAGCCGTAATTTGCTCAAGCGTGAAGGTGCCGGGATTTTTCACCAGTCCTTCGACGCTCAGCGTCCAGCCGTCGAGGTCGATATCAGGGTCTTCTTCGTCTTTACCGTTCACACGGAAACCGGATTCCGGCGTCATCTCGGCGTCGGTGAATTCAGGGGCGAGTTTTGTCGGACTGAAGATCTTCGATTGGACCCAATCGTTGAACGACTGAACCGAATGGAGAAACGATTCCGTCTTCCCTTCCGGAGCATCGCAGGCGGCGAGAAGAAGGAGGGGGGAAAACTTCAGAAGATCGCGCCTCGAGAACTTATTGAGTGGTAATCTCTTCATTATTCCGTCAGGTTATGCAACTGAAAAAGGATGCCGGTGCCTCCACGGCACAATCCCCGAACATGAATGACAACATTTTGAAGAGGACAAATGGTTCCTTCCGGGGTTTCGCCAAGTTCTCCTCAACGCAAAATCATGCCCGACGCAATTTGCGATAGCCCCCTATACCGCTGGCCGAGTGATACGACCGTCTCAATCATCCCCTTGTTTTGCAACCCCCGGACAAGGAGCTTATCTCTCCAAATCCGATTGCGAGAAGGCACTCGTACCCCCCCGTCAGGCAATCCCAACCTCCTGAGAATTTTGCCCGCGGCCAAGAGACCGTCCAGCATCGCGAACAAAATTCCCTCGCCCGTAAATGGTTCCGTCGTTCGGCGTGCGTCGCCGATAAGATACGCCCCTGTTTGCCGATGACTGTTTTTTTGAGGGTTGATCGGAAAGGCGGTGCGGATCTTTCCAACGATCTGTAGATCCGAAGCTATTTCTCGAGCTCGCGGATTAGCATACATCGTTCTCTCCAAAAAGACGGAGGGATTCTCAACAGCAAGCCGGGCGAGATCTCTGCGAACAACCATGGCGATGTTTACTTCGCCGGCGCCTACGCTGACCATGCCTCCGTATCCCCCTTCAAAAAAATACATGAGGAGGTTCGAAGTGGCGTGACACCGCTTCCGGCCCGTACATTGAACCCCTATTCTCTCCGAGGACGATTCTGCCCTGGCTTGATTCTTCGTTTCCTTCTCCGCTAGAAGTCTGGCGACAAGAGAGTTGCGTCCGTCGGCGCCGATAAGGATCCCCGCTTTAACGGGGACCACCCCGCCCGAGTCCTGAAGTCTCAAAGAGACTTTCCAGCGGCCCCCATCCTCCTCTATCGAATCGACGGATGTGTTCTCGCGCAGCACCGCTCCGTCTGCAACCGCGCGCTGTACGAGCAGAGAATCGAGAATGCTTCGTTTGATCGCAATGAACGGCCGGCGTGGGGACAGGGCAAGTGAATCGGCAACAGGGATCTGCAGAACCTTCCCCGACCCGTCTGCGATCGCAATATTCAGGATCAGTTCGGCATTGGCGGCGATTTCATTATCAACTCCGAGCGTCCTAAATACGTCCCAGCATGCCGGGTTGACGCAATCGCCGCAAATTTTTTCTCGAGGGAACTTTGCTTTCTCGCAGATCAGCACGCGGACCCCCTTCTTCGCCAGCATTGCGGCGCACGTGGATCCGGCCGGACCGGCTCCGACGATCACAACGTCGAAAGAACTGTCTCGCGCTGCCATCATTGACGAAATCTCCCAAAGACCAATGCGGCATTGATGCCGCCGAATCCGAACGAATTGGAAAGGATGAAATTCACGCTTTCGTGTCTGCCGGCATTGGGGACGCAGTCCAGGTCGCATTCGGGATCGGGGGCCGAAAGATGGATGGTCGGCGGAATGTAATTTCCGTCGAACATCAGCGTGCAGATGACCGCTTCGACGGCTCCGGTCGCACCGAGAGCGTGAGCATGCATCGCTTTTGTGCCGCTGACGGGTGTCCTCGCATCTGCGCCAAACACTTTTTTGATCGCGACAGTCTCGCACTTGTCGTTGAGAACGGTCCCGCTGGCGTGCGCGTTGATGTAGCCGATACCGTCAGGAGTAACTTTTGCATCCGCCAGAGCATCTCTCATCACCCGGGCAGCTGAGTCTCCGTCCGGACGGGGCTGCACCAGATGGTAGGCATCGTTGTTGCATGCATACCCAAGAAGCTCCGCATAGATGTGAGCACCGCGTCGAACGGCCGAACTCAGTTCCTCCAACACAAGGACAGCCGAAGCCTCACCCATCACGAACCCGTCGCGATGCAGATCGAAAGGCCTGCATGCCGTCATCGGGTCGGGATTGGTGCTCATCGACCGGATGATCGTAAACGCGCTGAACGTCAGTTCATACAACGGCGCTTCGGCGCCTCCGGCGATCATAATATCTGCGTAGCCGTCGCGGATGTATCGATAGGCCTCCCCGATCGCGATCGCTCCCGAGCTGCAGCTGTTCGAATTGGCATTGCTCGGTCCGGTGAATCCATAATGTATGGCGATATTGCTTGAGCCGGCGCCGCCGAACACCGTCAGCGCAAGGTTCGGGTCAACGGCTTTAATTCCATCCTTCACGTAACGCTCGTGCTGAAGCTCCGCTCCCGCCACTCCGCCAAGAGCAGTTCCGAACGTTACGCCGACATTTTCCTGAGGTCTTTTTGCATCGAAGGCAAGCTTCGCATCATCGATCGCCATTCCCGCGCCGGCCAGCGCGAGCTGTGCAAAGCGATCCATCCGCCGCGCCGACTTGGCATCAAAAAAATTCAACGGATCGAAATCATCGATCTCCCCCGCAACCTTTGTTTTGATCTGCGACGTGTCGAAACGTGTGATCGTGCGGATGCCGGTCCGTCCTTCTTTCACCCCTTCCCACAGCCCGTCCTTGCCATGACCGATCGGCGTGAGCGCCCCCAACCCGGTGATAACGACCCTTCTATGCTCCATGCCGTTTTTCAAGGTATGATTTCATGTGATGCAGTGTCCGGTTCGCGACATGATGAATAAAAAAATTCCCAATAATGGCATCCGCGATGAATGATCCGATAACCGGGATTGTCGGCGTTAAGGTATGCGATATTTTCACTTCGACGCCGTCGTTCATTTCTTTGAACGTCCAGACAACATCCATTCCTTTTGTGAACGCTTTGAGATGATGGAACCTGACCTCACAGCGGGTGCGGTCTATCTCTTCCTCCGATGTCCACTGAATCGGTATCCAGCCCCGCTTTGCCGCCATGACCACGACATTCTTGTGCGGCGATCTCTGGAGATAACGGATCCACCGGTAATGGGGAAGGATCGCCGGCCATTGAGCGAGGTCCGCCGCTGTTTCAAAGACCGTCTCCCGGGATGCTTTGATAAAAATGGTATTTTCTTTGACCATTATTTTTCCTTGACCGCAACGAGTCTAAAAAGAGGGGCCGTAAAAATTTTTACCGGATGTACCCCGGCTTCGGCGGCCATTTCTGTAAGTTCTTTCTTGGTGAACGCTCTCAGGACGGAAACAACGCTGTCGTACCGGGTCATTGGATTGAGCGTCGTGAGCCGCGTGTAGATCCATGCAGTGGCCGCCCCCGTCCGGCTTCGCGAAAGATCATTGACGACAAAGCCGCGCCGGCTTAGGCGGTTCATCTCGCCAAGGAGCCGTACCGCATCTTCACGTGAACAATGATGAATTGCGAGCGAACAGGTAACGATATCGAAACTTGCTGATGCGTACGGTACACTGAGAATGTCGCCGCGCTCAAAATGAATTTCCGGAAAATCCGCGGCGTACTCGCGCGCTGCGTTCAGCATAATCTCGTTCCTGTCGATCGCCGTGATCTGCGCCGGCTGACTCTGCCGCCTGAATGCCTTCGCCAACGAGACGGGTTGATCCCCCGAGCCAGTCGCCAGATCGAGAATTGTCACAGTCTCTTTCGTTTTTCCCTTCGTGATCATCGGCATAACGGCTTTGCGCAGCGCCGATAGCCCTCCAAAATAGCGATTAATGATGCGCAGGTTGCGAAGGTCGTCCCGCAGCACTTCAGAATCGGCATCGGGGCGATCCATCATCTCAAGCCGGGTATCGGAAAATTGTCTCTTCAATACCATAGCGGAAATTGCCGAAACTAGAAATTATTCTACGATGATTCTGCCGGTCATGCCGAGATGACCAAGACCGCAAAAATGAGAACAGCGAAAGTCATACTCCCCTTTTCTTGAAACATAGAATTCAATTGACTTCGGTACGTTTTCGTCGAGACGTTCATCAATTCCGAACGCGCTGAGCTTAAATCCATGAGTCCCGTCGATCGAATTGATCCTCAGCGTCACCAGCGTCCCTGTTTTGACCCGGATGACCTCAGGCGTGAACCTGAACGATTCGGCCGTCACGCTGACTGTATCGTTAGGGACATCCTGCCTGTTAACATCCGGGGGGATGGCATCGAACTGTTGAGCACTTCCGCATGCCGCGAGAGCGAAGAGCAAAACGGCAAATAAATATTTCATCCTGGACTTGCCTGTGATTGGCGGAAAAAATGGGGGGTGCATGGCATCATGGCCGACTTCTTAACATCAGATGAGGACGTAAGATTCCAGCGGGAAAGAGGAGGGTGATTATTGCGAAAGGGATAAGAAGAGATCCTTCGAGGCGGCTCTCGCTCGATCGGGTACTCCCTAATTGCCGACGTGAGTCCTTAGAAAATGAAGAAGAACGGTCCACGCCTGTTGCGCTGATTCCTTGTGATAGGCGGGCCGGGCATCGCAAAAGAAGCCATGTTCGGCTTCCGAAAATTCGATGTTGGTATAAGGCTTATTTGCGGCACGAAATCCATCGATGATTGTGCGTATGTGTTCGGGAAGAATCCGTTTGTCCCGTCCTCCCCAAAACATCAGGGAAGCTCCATGGAGCTGCGGAATCCTGTTGACGAGCGTCTCCGCTATTCCACCGCCATAAAAGCTGATCGCAGCTTTCACAGGAAGCATCGTATTTGTCTGGAATGCGATCCTTCCCCCCAAACAAAAACCAACGCATGCCGCTCGCTCAGCGTCGACCGAAGAATCATTGATGAGCCAATCATACACCGCACGAACATCCTGTCCGACGAGATCCTCTTTGAGGGCCGAGAAATGCGGCTGCAGCGACGAAAAATCCTTATAGTCCCCCTCGATTCCAGCCCCGGTGCGATGATACAATTCCGGAGCAACGGCGACATACCCCTCGCGCGCAAACCTGCCGTCAACGTCGCGGATATGGGCGTTGACGCCGAATGCTTCCTGATAGACAATAATGCCGGGATATTTTCCGGGGACGGACGGCCGAGAAACGTAAGCACGCATCTCGGTGCCGTCGGCTATTTTGAGTGTGATGTAATTTTCCATGGAAGCTCCGTTACGTTAGGCAACAACAGAGGGATAGAGCGCCGCGCCGATCGCGATCAGGAGCGATGTGGACGCAGCCAGCGCCGCAAAATCCACCGGCAGCCCGTACACGCTCGTCCCCCCGATCAGCATCAATCCCCGCAATGCGTCGACCTCATACGTCAGCGGATTGACTTGAGCGATGACTTTCAGCCACGGCGGCATGATGGCGATCGGGTAGATCGCGTTGCTGGCAAAGAAAAGAGGCATCGTCATCACTTGCCCGATCCCCATAAAACGCTCGCGCGTTTTGACGATGCAGGCGATGATGAGCGAGAATGTCGAGAAGAGTGCGGAGCCCAGGAAAACAAACAGTAGAATTCCCAGCAATGAAAGCGGGTCCCAATTGATCTGCACGCCAAGGATCATAGAGAGGAGGTAGATGATGATCGCTTGCGACAATCCCCGCACGCCCGCCGACAGAGCTTTGCCAAGCACAAGCGCCGACCGGGGCGTCGGACTGACCAAAAATTTATGAATGATGCCGAGATCGCGCTCCCAAATGATTGCGATCCCATAGAAGATCGCGGCGAAGAGAACGCTCTGGGCAAGAATTCCCGGAGCAAGAAAATCAAGATAACCAACGGAGCCGGTTGGGATGGAACGGAGCCGTGCGAAGACTTCACCGAAGATCAGCATCCAGAGAGCGGGCTGCAGGGCGCGGGTCAGCAGCTCGGTCGGATCATGGCGCAGCTTCCGCACTTCGAGCTCAGCGATCACGAACGTCTTGCGCACAAAACTCCATACCGCAGTCAAGAGACCGGCCTGCGTCACTTCCGGATCATCATCCAAGCCGACGGGCGGTGCGACGAACGCGCGATGTTTCACGATAATTTCCTCCGGATTCCAGAGCGTTGCCTGAATAGAATGCAAAGACGTCGTCGAGCGTCGTCTTCTTCCCGCCCACAGTTTTTTTAAGTTCTTCGGGTGTTCCGTTGGCGACAATACTGCCTTTGTGCATGATCGCAACCCGTGAACAAAGACTCTCTGCCTCTTCCATATAATGGGTCGTCAGGATCACCGTTGTTCCCCGGTCAACAAGCATCTTGACCTGGGCCCATACCGATTGACGCGCCACCGGGTCCAGACCGACCGTCGGCTCATCGAGAAAAAGAATGTGCGGACGGTGCAGCACTGCTTGAGCGATCTCCAAACGCCTGATCATACCGCCGGAATAGGTTTTGACAAGGTTGTTTCTCGCGTCGGAGAGTTCCATCAACTCAAGCGCACGTTGAATGCGGTCAAGGCGCTTATTAGAAGGAATGTCGTAGAGCTTGGCAAAGAGAAGGAGATTTTCATATCCGGTAAGGTTGCCGTCGGCGGACACCAACTGGGGAACATATCCGATGGAGCGGCGGACATCACGGGCTTGGCGGGAGATATCAAACTTCGCAACAAGAGCCCTCCCCGACGTCGGAGGGAGGAGCGTCGTCAACATCTTGATCGTCGTGGTCTTGCCTGCTCCGTTGGGGCCGATGATGCCAAAAATCTCACCCGGGTTGACAGCAAATGAGACGGCGTTCACGGCAGTGAGCGCTCCGTAACGCCGTGTCAGCTGAAAAGTTTCGAGAATTGCTTCTTCCAATGAATCCAGTGTACTACTGTTTGATGCGCGAGTTGACGTCTGCGAGCGCAGGTTCGGAATTGTCTTTCCGTTCATTGTTCAAGGTACCGAACACAACGTCCCATACCGGCGAACTTACGCCAAAATTGATATCCGCGTCGGAATAATGATGACGGAAGTGATGCTTCCGCAAATAGTTTCCCGCTTTGCTCTTCATCGGAATGTGGTGAATTGCATAATGCATCATGTCATAGAAGAGATAGCCCGTAATGAATCCGGCAAAAAAGGGAAACGCAAACTTGGGTCCGCAAATGGTTCTGAAGATGAAAAAAAACATTGTCGCCAGAGGCACGCTGATGGCTGGGGCCATCACAAGACGGCGCGAATCGTTCGGGTAGTCGTGATGAACGCCATGCATAATGAAATGAAGCCGCTTCCCCCAGACGTTCTCCGGAACAAAGTGGAAGAAAAAGCGGTGCAATAAATATTCGCTTCCTGACCAGACAAACAAGCCTCCAATAAAGAGAAGGAACCTGGACGATGCACTAATTTGTGCGTCCGTGTAGTACAATGACAACGCCACAACGGGAACGAAGATCACGAGCGGCAGCGACGGGTGAATATGCGTGAACAGTTCCATAAAATCCGACTCGAACATCCTTGCTGACTTGTCTTCATTCGACACATAGTTTTTCACGGCTCTTCCTCCTATTACTCCGGTTGGTTGCCAACGTCTCTTGTGGTATCTAACACTTCAGGGGCGGGATAAAGTTTCGCCACGGAAATCGTTTCTTGGACAAGGTCAAGGCCGAAGAAGTTTAGCTTCAGCCGATACTTTATTGGCCTGTGGGCAAAGGCATGCTCGTCGGCCAAAAAATCGCCCCAAAAAGAACCGGACACCCCCATTGGACGAAATGAGGGACTCCTCAACTTACGCCTGGCCTTTTCGAAACCGCTTAAGAATATCGGACGGTTTGCTGAAGAATGCCGGGATCGTTTCCTTCCATTCGTCGACTTTCATATAGACGACGGGAACGACGATCAGCGTCAAGAAGAGCGAGCTCGTCAGGCCGCCGATAAGCGCCCAAGCAAGGCCGGATTTCCATTCAGACCCGGACGCCGTTGAGACTGCAATAGGCAGCATACCAAAAATCATCGTCAGCGTCGTCATCAGGATCGGACGCAGCCGGGATTGCGCCGCTTCAAGGAGCGCGTCGTACACCGTGAGCCCGTGTTCGAGCCGTGTCTGGTTGGTCCTGTCGACGAGCAAAATGGCGTTCTTCGCGACGAGCCCCATCAGCATGATGATTCCGAGCATGGAAAAAATGCTGAGCGCTTTTCCCGTCGCAGCAAGGGCCACCATTGCCCCAACCATTGCCAGCGGGATGGAGAACAAGACGACGAACGGATAGACGTACGAATCATACAGGGCGACCATGATCAGATAGATGAAGAGGATCCCCGTCAGCATCGCCAGAAACAGGTCGGTGAAGCCTTCCGCGCGCATCTTCTCCATCCCGAGGTACGCAAGCGTAATCCCCGGGGGAAGCTGCACGCCGGCGATCCTATTTTTGAAATCGCCCATGATCGTTCCTACCGGCCGGCCGAGCGTCTGGCCGTTGACATAGATGATGCCGATGCGGTCTCTGCGTTCAAGTTTCGTAGGGCCCGAGGTCTGAGAAATCGTGGCGAACTGGTTCAGTTGGATCTGCTGCCCCCGATTATTCACGAACGAAATATTCCCGATGTCGTCCGTGCGCGTGCGGTCAAACTGGTCGAAGCGGATCCGGATGTCGTATTCGTTCGTGCCGTCGCGGAATTTCGACTGGTCGTCCCCGGTGAGAGCAATGCGGAGCGTCGTGCCGACGTCGGCAACCGAGAGGCCGAGCTGCGCCATTTTCGCGCGGTCGATATTGATGCGCATCTCCGGTTTTCCCGCCTCGGATGAGAGTCGAACGTCGGTCGTGCCCGGCGTGCTCCGCAGGACATCTTCCACCTGCAGCGCAGCTTTTGTTATTTCGTTAAAATCCGTTCCGTTGACGGCGATCTGGATGGCCGATTGATCCGCTGAACCGAAGAGGCCGATCGGATTGACGAACACCTTCAATCCCGGTATTTCTTTTAACTTGGCCTTGATCTCCTCGCCCACCTCGGATGTGGATTTCTTTCTTAGCTCTTTGGGCACAAGCGTGACGTTGAGCTGGGTGAGGTTGTTGCTCGAAAGAGACAGCGATCCGGTCGCCTGGGAGCCGACGCCGGTGAATACTTTCTCTATCTCCGGCATTTGCGAGAAGATCTTTTCTATGCGCAACGTCGTCAGGTTGTTCTGCTCGATGGAAGCGCCCGGGGCCAATTCGATCGACACGCCGAACTCCCCGCGGTCCGATTGAGGCATGAATTCATTTCCGATCAAGCCGAGCGCCGGGAACAGAAGCGAAACGAGAAATAATGCCGTCGTGGCCAACCCAACTCTCATCTTATGCGACAGCGCCCACTTCAACATTCTCTGATAAAATTCGGAAAACCGGTGGTAGGTTCGTTCGAACGCAAGCGCGAATTTTCCGAGCAGCGTCCTGTCCGTGAGCCTTTCGAGCTTTGCAAACCGAGATGCCAGCGTGGGCGTGATGGTGAAAGAGACGAAAAGACTCGTCAGGGTGGAACCGACAACGACGAGCGCATACTCTCTCATGATCTGGCCGACGATTCCGCTGACGAGCGAAAGCGGAAGGAAGACCACGACGTCCACCATGGTGATGGAAAGGGCGGCAAACCCTATTTCATTTCTTCCGTTGAGAGCGGCAGCGCGCTGTTCCTCCCCTTTTTCGAGGTGGTGATAGATATTCTCGAGAACAACGATGGAGTCGTCCACCAAAATTCCGATGACCAGCGACATTCCCAGCAACGTCATCATATTGAGCGAGAAGCCCATGGCATACATATAGCCAAAGGTGGTAATCAACGAAGCAGGAATCGCCACAAGAACGATAAATGAATTTCGTATGCTGTGAAGAAAGAGGAGCATGACGATCGCGACCATAATCACGGCGAGCGCAAGATCGTGCTTGACCGCATTCGCAGCATCGAGCGTGAACGTGGAGCTGTCTTCCGCGATCGTGAAGGTGATTCCTTCCTTCTTGTATTCATCCTGGATCTTCTTTAATTCTTCGCGGACCAGCTGGCTCACCGAAACGGCGTTCGCATCGGACTGCTTGACAACCTGGATGCCGACGGAGGTCACGCCGTTCACGCGGTTGATCTGCTCGTAATCTTTCCGGCCGTCCTGGATTTCAGCGATCTCGTCCAGATGGACATCGCCTCCGAGCCGCGTACGGCCGACGACCAGTTTTCGCAGATCCTCGATGGAAGTGAATTTTCCCGCAACGCGGACGACAAACTGTTCGTCGGAATCCTTGAAGTTCCCCGTCGGGAAATCCATGTTGGCACTTCGAACCGCCTGCACGACCTGCGGCACTGAAAGCGCATACGCGCGTACTTTGTTCGCATCGAGGTTGACATGGATCTCTCTTTCATCTCCTCCCGAAAGAGAAACCTGAGCGACACCGGCAATCTTCGCGATGCGCGGCTGGACCCGGTCGATCAGGAACTGATAGAATTGCCGCGAATCCATTGCGCTCGTGACCCCCATTCTGAGCACCGGGATCTCATCGAAGGCAATTTTGGAGACGGTGGGTTGTTTCGCATCCGTCGGTAGATTTGCGACAATAGCGTTGACTTTTCGCGACGCATCCTGTACGACAAAATCGATGTTCGCGTCCTGTTTGAACTCGATGATGACGAGCGAAAAGCCCTCAAGGGAGGACGATCGGACGTCGTCGATCTTGTCGATGCCGGACACGGCGTCCTCGATGACTTTCGTTACGTTGTTCTCTACCTCGTAGGGAGAGGCCCCCGGATAGACGGTGGAAATCGTCACGACGGGAATGGACATCTTCGGCAACAGCTCGTAATTAAGTTCGTAGTAGCTGAAGAGGCCGAGGACTCCGAGCACGGAAAAAATAACGACAACAAGCGTCGGTCGTTTTATTGATAATTCAGTAATCGTCATGTTTTTGATCCTTTAGCGTCACTCGTTGCGAACGATGACTTGAGCGTTGTCGCTTAAATTGTTCAGGCCGTCGGTCACGACGGTTTCCCCGACTTCGAGACCGCTGGTGATTTCGACGTTGGTACCGATCTCCCTGCCCGCTACCACGGACCGGAGCTTTGCGATCTTGTCCTTCACGACAAAGACTTTTGCGTCCTGGATGCTTCCCACGATCGCCTCGCGGGGAATGACCGTCACCGCGCCGTTCGAGTTCGGCCTCACGGTTATCGTCACGAACATTCCTGCCCGTAATTGCCGGTTTGAGTTTGTCAGCAGAACTTCAACCGGATACGTATGCCCTTCATCCCCCTTTGAACCAATCGTGAAAACCGTTCCAAAAAAAGTCGTTTGCGGATACACGTCGGTCGTCACCTCCGCCGTATCGCCCGTATGAATCCGAAAGACATCTTTTTCCGCCACGAAAATCTTCGCTTTCAATTTTGAGATGTCGACGACATTCGCAATTTGAGTCGCTTGCGGAGCTCCCATGACCATTGTCCCCTGGTTCACGTAGCGCGCCGTGACGATACCCGAAATCGGGGTTGTGATCTTCGTATCCGTCAGCTGGCGGCGCGCTGTGATGTACTGCGCTTCCGCCGATTGATACGACCAGCGGGCTTGTTCGATCTGTGCATCCGAAACAGAATGCTCGGTCGAGAGGGTTTCATATCTCTGCAGATCCTTTTTCGCCCGTTCGTACGTCACCTCCGCCATTTTGAAAGCCGCTTCCTTAAGCTCGCTGTCAACTTCGACGAGAACTGAACCGGCCGTTTTATAGTCTCCTACTTCGCAATCCACTTTGAGGATCCGTCCCTGGGTTTCCGACAGGACCACCACGTCGTTGATGGCATTGAGCGTTCCGACGGCGGAGATTTTTTCGTTGAGGGCCTCTTTTTGAACCGGAACCACCGAGACAGAGGTTGCCGTCTCGATGGATTCGCCGCCGGTTTCCGAATTCAGCGCGGCCTTGTTCCTTGCAATCAGCGCAATCAGAATCACCACGACGACGATGCCTATCAGTAATAATCGATTCCTTGTACTCATGAGTAATTTCCTCTTCAGTATTGTTCCATGCTATTCGCCGATCGCCCTCGTGAGACGGGCAATCGCTAGTTGATAGTTGACCAACGATTGAGTTAGATTCAATTTTGCCTGAAGGAGCTCAACCTCAGCATCGCGAAGGTCCGAGTTCACCGCAAGGCCTTGTTTGTATTTGCCAGTCATGATCCTGTAATTCTCTTCCGCCTGTGCGACCCCCTGCTCCGAGACCGCCTTCCGTTCCTTTGCCTTCTCTATTGAGAGATAGCATTGGGTCACTTCAAGCGTCACGCCGTCCCGAACGATCGAAAGCCCCTCTTGCGCCTGCGCCAGCTGTGCCTGCGCCTGTGCAGTCTGATAGCCGGTCTGCCACCAGTTCCAGATGTCATACGACAAAGAAACGGAAAGATCCCAGGTTCCCTTGAATTGTTCTACGACGGGGAAATAGCGCGTGTTGGGGTTGAGGTAGCTGTAATTCCCGACCAAATAGATTTGAGGCCACCACGAGCCCCGCGCCGATTCAAGGCCAGCTTCCCCCGCTTTGACGCGCGCATCCATTCCCAGAACTTCCGGGCGTCTGTCCATGGCGGACTTGATCAGCGAGTCCACCGCATCCCATGACCGGTCGTTGACCCGAATGGCGGACGAGAGCTCGATCTGCGTCTGGAGCGGAAGGCCGAGCGTATTGTTGAGCGAATACATCGCCAGCTGCACTGCGTCCTCAGCGTCGATCTGCCGGACCAGAGCGTCGGACATTTGCACCTGAACTTTCATCAGGTCATTTTTGGTGAGTAAGCCCTGCCTTAGCAGGTTGTCTGCGTCGGTCTCGTGAATCCGTACTTGATCGACATTTTCATCCACGAAGCGCTTTGCCTCGATCGCCTGGTACAAGACCCAGTATGCTTCCTGGATTCCGTAGGTGATGTCGGCTTTATCTTTGCGGAGATCCTGCTCCGTTGCGCGGGCTGAATAATCTGCCGCTTCGATCGCTCCGGAAATTTTTTTCCCGGTGAAGAGGGGCTGTGCGAGTGTTGCGCGCAGAGAATAGTTGTCCAGGATCGTCGGCGACAGCGTCAGCGAAAGATCGGTCGGGGGGAAACCGGGGGCGAATGAATTTGCCGGTAGATCCACCGCTTCCGGCGGAACTTCGCTGAGCCGGGTGTACACCCCGTTGAATTTCAGCGATGGAAGCGCCAGAGTATTTGTCTCGCTCGCTTTTGCAGCCGCCGCATCGAGCTTGAATTGAGAGCTATGAAGAGCCTTGCTGTTCTGGAGTCCTATGCGAATTGCGTCGTCGATTGACAATACAAGTTTTTGCTTCGCCCCCGCCGTCAACGAAAAAAAAGCAGCGAGGCCGGCAATTAATAATGATCGGCGTTTCATTGATTCCTCAAGTTATCATGTTTAACGTATTCATCTTCCAAAAGAGCTTCATATTCGGCCCGCCCTTCGCCGGTCAGGATAGCGTCCATAAGGAGATGAAAGGAGGCCTCCAGCGTTTTCATCAGGTCGATATTCCTCTCCTTCAACCAGATATCTCCTTCCCTGTCGATCCGGGTCATAAGGGAGGTCGCGTTCGACCAGATGATGATCGCCATGTCCACCGGATTGATGTCATCCCGGATTTTCTTCTCGCGCACTCCTCGGTCGAACAGCTCGATGATCTGCGCCCAGTTCTTTTGGCTTTCCGACTTGTACAAATTCCGCATCTCCTCGGAAATCTCTTTGTGAACGTTTGGCCTGTGTGCCGAGTCCATCATCCGGAAAAAGTGCCTGTCGTTGTTGAAGAATTCTATGTATTCCCCCTCGATCCGGTGCAGGATTTTCACAACGGACGTCTCACCGATGATTATATTGTCGAATTTTCCATAAAGCAGACGGAGCCCCCGCATCATAAGCGCGATGTAGATGTCTTCTTTGCTGTCGAAATAGAGATAGAGCGTCCCCTTGCTTAACTCTGCAGCGGCAGCTATGTCATCGACTGTTGCTGTCGTCAGCCCTTTCTCGACAAATACTCTATGGGCTGCATCGAGAATTTCTTCTTTTCTGCGTTCTTTCTCCCGTTCTTTGCGTTCTGGAATACCCACTGACTCTCCAATTAAAAATTATACTATCGGTCATTTATTATGACGTCATTATACGGAAAAAATTGTAGTTTTGTTACAAAAAAAACCGTTAAATATTTTTCATTTTTCCCGTCAATTTTTTGGTGTTTGCCAGCACCGTCTCAAAACAATTGTTTGATGCAATAACGGAATACAAATCAAAAAGATCAGCCGGATTTTCACGCACTGAAAACGATCTACATTTGTTATGAATTGTCGACATCCTTATCATATTTCGCTACTTCCTTCCCGCGATCGCTCCGAGGAAATCTCTACGGAAGAGAATCAGCTCTTATTGGGAAAGAGTTACAAAGAACGATCCGTCCATTCACTATAAAATGTGTCGAGGTCCACTATCGTCGTTCGACTATAATGTTCAACAAGCTATCACGGGCCGGCATTCAGCCGCCCTCCACCAATTATAAGGAGTTATTCAAATGAGATTCATGATGCTGATGATACCGAGCGCATACCAGGGAAAAAAGGGAGAACAGGCAGGAGCGGATTTCACTCCGAAGGTTGAGGCGGTCGAGCGAATGATGAGATACAATGAAGCCTTGGCTAAATCGGGGGCGCTCATTTCACTCGACGGTCTTCACTCCCCTTCGACAGCCGCCCGCGTTTCATTTTCCAAAGGAAACGTGAAAGTAACCGACGGCCCTTTCGTTGAATCCAAGGAGGTGCTTGGCGGATACTGGATGATCAATGTGAAGTCAAAGAACGAAGCGGTAGAATGGGCAAAAAAAGTTCCGGCGGACGACGGCGATATCATCGAAGTGAGGCGGGTATTTGAGAATGACGAATTTCCTGAAGATGTTCAAAAGGCCGCCGACAGCCCGACGGTCAAGGCACAGCTTCATAAGCAACAGTAAATTCGGCGACAGAGGGCAAACTGTCCCGTCAATTTTAGGGGGCTTCTTAGGGACGAAGATCTCCAAAGGGCAAAAAGAGCTTTAACCTCGATGCATAGATGAAAGAAATCAATATCGAGGGGCTAAACAATGCATAAAAAGGAGAATAGCTGAAAACAATTTTTATGCGAACGACTCTTGCCATCGTAGCAGGTTTTTTTGCCACAACGCTTATCACGCTGGCAACCGATCATTTTTTTCATGTGACGAATATATACCCGCCGTACGGTCAGCCGATGTTTGATACATGGTTAGTGCTGCTTGCACTCAGCTATCGTTCGATCTTCGAAGTCGGGGGAATGTACCTTACGGCGGTGATCGCAAGGGAAAAAGCAAAGAAAGCGGTCTGGATCGCGGCGATCTTCGGAAGCGTTGTTTGGATTTTCGGTGGGATAATAATGAGCGATTACGGGCCTCTTTGGTATAGCATCGCCGGTGCGGTCACCTCGATCCCGCTTGCACTACTGGGGCTGAGGCTCTCCGAATCTCGACGGCAGAATCTCGTGGCGCCGAAAATCCCAGTCACCAAAGGATAGAGGTTCATCATGGAAAAAGAAACGCCGGAAAATGTTGATGAATATCTCTCCTCCTTGAGCGGTGAGGCGCGTAAAACGCTCTCCAAACTTCGAGCAACGATCAGATCGGCAGCTCCCGGCGCAACGGAAGGGATAAGTTATCAAATACCGACGTTCTTTTATTATGGCGGGCTCGTGGCGTACGCAGCGTTCAAGAACCATTGCAGTTTCTTCCCAATGAGTTCCTCGCTTCTTGAAAAATTCAAGAAAGACATTGCGAAATTTGATACCTCGAAAGGGACGATCCGATTTCCGGTCGATAAACCGCTGCCGGCGTCATTGGTGATAAAAATTGTCAAAGATCGGGTAAAGCAAAATAAATTGAAGCAAGCAATAAGAGAAAAGAGAAGGACGAAGTAGATCATTCCTCAGCCCTGCCGGTTAAGGAGGATTGGCTGCGTTCCATCAATAATGGATTTTGGAAATAGATCATTCAGCACAAAAGCCTGCTCCCGAAGACGATTTTCCTCTGCGCTTTTTCTTCACTGATTCGCGGTGTATGCGATCAGGCGCCACCGGATGCTTCCCTGCGTTGCATCATGCGCGTGATGATTTTGCGGCGGAAGCGCGGTCCCAGCAACAACAGTAACTTCGCGGACGCATCCGTCGCACCGGTAGATTCCCGAACTCGGCGTCGCCTGTCCCGGCGCATAAATTTCATCGAACAGCTTGTTATTGTTTTGCTGCAGGAACCTCGAGTATTTGTAGAATGCCATAAATCACCTCCGTAATTTTACCTACGTCCTCGCTGGCAAAATCTGAATCTCAGGGGCACTTGGCTGTGATTAAAAGCAACGCAAAAGTCCAATAAATTCGTAATAATTTGCGAAATTGAGCAAAAATGGCCAAAGATTGAGTGATTTTATCACGATTGTGCCTACGTGAACCACCGTAGAGAAGACAAACCCTCTTTGTCAAGCATATAAACCCCCATTTAATCGCCGCACTAATAAAAAAGCCGTCATCTTTTCAGATGTCGGCTTCTAATAATTTCTGCTTGCTGTTGTTATCGTTGAATGCGAGCCGATCCGCCTTTGGCAAACGCGCGGACCTGTTCGACTGTTGCCATCGTTGTATCCCCCGGAAAGCTCGTCAGCAATGCCCCGTGAGCCCACCCAAGCTTCACCGCTT